>PMLN01000008.1 GCA_003158885.1 Anaerolineae bacterium | reverse complement strand
TTATTCGTATTGGGGGTATAGTTGATGGATGGTCAATAAATCCGGTGTTTGCATACGTTACGACGGCACAGTTTGTAGACAAAGGCGAAGGCAGAATTCGACTTGATTCTTCAACTGGAGTTCTTCCAATTATAAATCGGCAAGAGTTTGAAAATACAGTTAATCGTTGGAAAAAAATATATGAAGATCAAAATGAGCGGAATAAAAAAGGAAAAGAAGCAAATAAAGAAGACAACCCCTCCTGAAGAAGGAGTTGTCCTGTTTCGCGTTGAATTTGTTGGCTTTACTTCCCAACGTAGAAATCGATCACTTCCTGCGGGATCTTGAGCAGATGCAGGATCATCGAGACAAAGTCCTTGTTGAGAACGGGGGAGAGCAGAATGGTCATGAGTGCCAGTCCCGCGGCGGCCCACAAAGCCACTGCCTTGAGCCGATGACGCACCAGCCACGCTAGTGGCGGGTAGTCGATGTTGTACTTCTCCAGAGCTTCGATGCGGTGTATCAACGATGCGATGGCGTCATGATCGGTGCCAGTGTTCTTGCTGAGCTCCTCGACTTGCTTCCGCAGTTCTTCGGTGATCGCCACCAAGCCGGGCTCTGCATCGTACCCTCTCAAGGCGCGATGACTATCCTGAACATGCTCGTTAATGTCGATGAGGCGGGCATTGAAGCCGCCTAGCGCGGTCAGGATTTGAGCTAAAACGTTCCCCTGGGGATCTCCTTCCAGTTCTTTCATAGAAACTCCTGCAACAGTAAGATTTATTATTCTTCCAACATAACCAAGGACCGACCAGTGATCAATGTGTTGTAAGTGAGAACGATCTGATTTTTGAGCAACACAACTTCCTCGCTTGTAAGATCAATCGGAACATTGCCTTTTTCTGCGGCTTTGATGCGTAATGCGAGGCCCATGCGTTTAACTTGTTCTTCACCAGAAAGGTTGTCATCACGCCTTCTTGAAAGCAGGGCGTTTTCGCAGACATACGCCAGTGTCAAAGGAGGCTGGCCTTCGATTTCGGTATTAACAACTGGCTTGTCGTCCAGATTTAAAATGGGTTGGTTTAGATTTTTTTTCACGTTGTCTCCTGTTGTAATGTTATTCAGTTTTCGTTATCACGATAACCGAATTTATTTCAGTTCCTCGATCTTGACCACATTGTTTATATAAAACATGTTTTCAATCGCGGAAACAGCAACATACTTTTCGCGACCGTCGCTCCACACTTGCAAGGGATCCATTCGTATATCGGGCTGTATGCAAAACGGGATAGGCGGAGTAGCCGTTAAGACGAACACCATGAAATATCCGTGTTTCCACAATCCACTTGCGATGGAAAGAGTTGGCCCGCACGTGAATGCAGCTCGTTTTACAATCTTGCCTACAAAGCCAACATCAGGAAATAGGTTAATGTTGACAAGATCGCAGGAAGGTGCTTTAGTGTTAATGGTTGCGTAACGATCACGCACGATGGTTGGGTCGTCATGGTATACCGGCGAGAATTTGGTGAACAGCGTGCATGTTGATGGTTTGGTTTCATACGCCCTCGCCGGCACGGGAGCCGGGAACAAAATACATACGACCAAAATCGCCAAGAGAAAAACCTTTTTCATGAGTATCCTTTCTATGCTACGGCCACGTATCGCCACGTTCCGCCCATGCGGACGCCGAGCTTATATGTTGTGCCGTTATTAATTGCTACAAGGCAAGCCGGTGTGTTTCCTGCCAGCGCGTCGGTTGCGGTCGTTTGGGATGTTATGTATGGGATAACCAGCGATCCTACAGAGCCCGGGGCAACGTTTGAGCCAGATCCAATTGCAATGGCAGTTGGCGTATAAATCACTCCAGACGATCGGTAGATGACGAGCACGCTTCGCAGAAAAACGCCGCTATCATCGTAGTTATTGATCGACATATTGGAGCCAACATTCGCTCCATTCTCTGCTGTGCCATTTGCGCCAACGATAGCGTTGCGCACCGATCCGTTTGTGTCGAAAAAGATTGCCCTGGCTGATCCCGCTGATCCGTTAATAACTTCTGATGCTGAACCAGACCCACTTCCAACTTGCAGAGAGCCAGCCACAGTCGCATTTCCAGCCACACTTAAGGCGTTGTCAACTGTAAGGCTTCCATTGAATTCTGCTGTGTAGGTAGCAGGCGAATTAGTGGCAGTTATCGTCAACGACGATATTCCATAAAGTCCATCGGCAGCGAGGTAGATTTGAGATGCTTTTTGTCCACTGTTCGCCATTGGAGCTGTAATATTTACAGATGCCACGTAGCCAAGGAGAGGTATCGAAGCGGCTGATCCCCAGATATAACCAATGTAATTGGCATACCCGGTATCAAACCATGTAACTGCATTTGGACCCGGGTTCAGACCACTCGTGAACAAAATGCCACTACTATTCAGTTTCAGCGCACCGGCTCCAGCAACAATCGATCCGTCTGTGTCGACATATGCTTGTACAGTCGTGCCTCCCCTAAACTCCAGCATTCCAGCCACGGAGTTCCAGTGCATATTAGCCTTGCCGATTGTGTTGTCTCCAAACAACACATCTCCGCCCGCTAAAGTTTCTCCGTTATAAATCAGCGAAGAACCCGTAACCAAGAGTGACGTGGTGGCCGGTTTGCTGATGTCCGATCCAAGCAAAAAAGTCGATGTGATGTTATCGATCCCCATGGTCTGGAGACCATTTTGGAAATTGAAGTTGTTGTAAATCATCCCGGAAGAATTCGTGACAATTCCCGGGTTGCACATTCCGACGCCGGAAGCTTGCGTGTTCACGGCGTCCATTGGGTCGCCTGTACCGTACCAGGCGCCCTGGTTTTGGCCGAAGGCAAATGGAAACCCGGTGTTCATTAATACGTTCCGCTTTCTACGACATAACTAAACGCAGTGCCATTTTGCGTTGCTACGCCCAAAGAATATCCAGCAGGCAGAACCAAAGCATTCTCTCCCTGCAATAAAAGCTGGTAACCCCAGCCGGCCACAGTGGCGGAAACTGTCACAGCCATGACTGGAACCTCCATCCATAAACGCCATCCACTTCCATCGTTGGCAAAGAAGCGGATCATGCCGGCAGTTGTGGTGGTCAGCGCCCGGATGGTGATCTTTTTGACGCGGGTGCCGTTTGTCGCTCCAGTTACCATGGATTGAATAGTGCCCGTACCATCACGATTGGAATTTGCCGTATTGAACGTCCCGATATTCAAAGCAGGCATTAGAACGAAAACAGGAGTAATGTTAGGGGCCATAGTTTTTCCTTAAACGTAGGTTTGAGCCATAATCCACTTGATGGCGGGTTGAATGCCAGTGGCATAATTGTCTGCATATTGCTTGTTGACTGCGTCCGTCGGATTGACGGGAGCAGCAAGATTGATGATCCGGAAATTGCCCAGGTCCACATTGCCTGTGGTGGGAGCGCCCGTGGGATTGGCAAGTTCATTATTGGCGACCACTGGAGATGAAGCCGCGGCGCTGTCAACGATATGCGCGGTGGGGATGCCGTTATCCCAGGTAATGGTCACGGGCTGGCCGATATAGGTCGCGGTTCCAATGGTCTGCACGTGACGCATGACGAACGAATGCGCCTTGACGTACACATCAATAAACGAACCGTCGATGGAGAAGACCGTGCCTTTGGTAGGGCGGTTCTTGTCTTGAAGATCTGCGAACTTCTTTAGCTTTGAATAGGTATCCTTCATGCGGCAAATCCTTGAACAACAGACGAAATGTCGAATGTGTCACCGGTAAAACCCAGGTTGAGTTGGGTGCTCATGATGCCGATGCTGACTGGAGACCCGGCTTCGCCGGCGATGGGAACATTCACGAGATCGCCAGGCTGAAGAGCCGGGTGAAATACAGTGTCCAGAGTCCAGATCTCTGACCGCTGCCTTGAGGAGTTGAGGTAATACTGGGCTTCGCCGGTTTCATCCAACGTTGTGTTGGAATAATACGAACTCTCATCCTCGAAGATGTTTCCGACGGCGGAAAGTCCATTGAAGTCGGCCACCTCGACCACCTGCAACCCTTCCAGGCGCATACGGGTAACCCGAGAGTCGTCGTATTCGTGCTGGGCGGTGATCACAATGTCGGGAAGCGTCCCGCCGGAGATGGGCATCTTCCAGAAGAACATGCTTCCATCGGCATTCGAGCGGAAGTACACGCGGCGATTACGGGTCAGGTCATCCAAGCATTGCATGCCATTCCCACGAGTTCCAACCGTGATGTCTGCCAGCAGGTCGTTCACTTCCGAATAAAGAAAATGGAATGCCGGCGTCGGAGATGCTACAGGGTTGTAGATCGTGAAAGCTTTGTAGGTTCCACTCGTGAACGTATCATCACGGAACGAGAACAGGAATTTGTGATCCAGCCAAACGGAGATCATGTTGACATGGACGGAGATCTTCAACCTGCCGGATTGCGCAATCGACGCCACTGTATATTGTTTCAGCAGGGTTTGAACGTTTGACACGTAAGAGTAAAGGGACAGGAAGCAGGCTGTTCCGTTGTATGTAAAATTCAACCAATAGCCATTGACTGGATGGGCGCCCACCGGGATGGCGGTGGGAGACCGAAACGCCATGCCTACGGCAACGTTGTTCGCCAGAGACGGAGGAACAGAAATTTCAGCAATGAAATTGATCAAGCTGTTCTCAGGAACCTGGACGTTGGTCCATGTACTGGCGGCTCCAACCTGGTCTTGATCGACAAGATCGTTCTGTTCCACATCTCCGCCGGTCTGTCCGATCACGTGCTGAAGAGCATCGCCCAGGGTGACATCCTCGTCCTGCGTGAAATACTCGATCTGGTCGCAGAACAAGGTGATGGGTGCGTACACGTATGCGATGCTGTTGTTGTGTGGAATTGCCGTTGTGCCAAGCAGCCCTCGCCCGCTAAGGTTCAATCCTGGTGCGATGCGGGCGTTGTGAGACAGGTAGTAATTATTCAGGGCATAACCCGTGGGATCCGTTACGCCGTCGCTGGGTACGAACACCGTTGGGTCCGCGCCAAAATAATACATCGATGGAATACCGGAAGCGACCCAGCTTCCTTTAGCCGTATTGCCGATATCCATCTTCCAACCGGGATAATACGTACCGCTGGTGGGGATCCAAAGATCACCGCGGCGTGTGGCGTCAGCGTTAGGATCGGAATATGTGCATAGCAGCGAACGATTGAGTCCCACAAACACAATGACCGCGTTTTGAGCATAGTTGATGGCGTTGAACGGGGATGACTTTGGTCCTGCAATCGGTATCCATGCGGCTCCGGTATATGCGCCATCCAGACGAACAGCCGGCCAAAAGATAATCGGATAGGTGTTGCCAGCAAGAGATCCGTTGGTAAAGCTCGTTTTCGAGCTGTACGACAGGATTTCCTGATCCACCAGGATCGAGCCGGAGGCCGGAAAGCCGGTCAGACTACCCAGGCCAATCACTGTGTCCGTGTCTGAAAACTCGTAAGACGAGATGGAGGTCGTTAGCTGTTTCTGCATCACGATGAAGCCATGTCCCAGGTTTTGATTGACCCAGGCGTTGGCTTTGCCGTATGAATAGGAAATCAAGTTGGTCCAGGTGGTTGCTCCGTCCACCTGGTAATCCACTTTGATCATGCCTTCCACAAAGTAGATCTGGAACCAGATCATGGCGTTCTTCGCGGCGGTAAAAGCTTGAGTCGCAAGCGAGGTCATGACATTGGCTTTCCAGTCGTACAAAGCAACACCCTCAGAGCCACCAGCTTCATTGCGGCTATAGACCGCCACGAGGCCGTTGTACTGAAGTTGGTTTGGGCCAACCGCGTCGTAATTCACGCCAAGGCGAACGGCGGCGTCAGCCGCGTTCTCGCGATAGTAATTGAGACCGACGCCAAAACGCGGGTTGCGGGTGGAAAGATCCGTGGTCGCTTCGTTGTAGAAACGGGCGCGCATGACCCCGCCACGCGATGAATTGCAGGCGGTGTACATTACGTTCCACTGATTGAAATTGCCTGGAGTGGCTGCGTTCGTTGGAACGGTGAAAATCTCGATCGCGTCCACGTCGATGTAATTTGCCACCGGCGTTCCATGGGAGATCTTCACGGTATGACTGCCCGAGGGCAGCACGGAACTGACATACGATCCCTGGACGCGTGTGGGATTATTGGCATTGACCGTGGCGACCAATGTTCCGTCAACGGAAATATTGTGCAAGCCGCGATCTACGTTGCGCGTATAGTAGAAGATGAAACCGACCCCGGTAAATGTAAAGGTGGCGTATCCGTTGGGATCACTGGAATTGTCGTAATGAATGGACGCCCCATACACTCCGGTAATGGGGTTCCATCCCTGCGAGGCGTCCACGCCCCACGAGCCGCTATACATCCATCCCGGATCCGTGTCGTTGTATATTGTTCCGCCGCCTGTTTTGAACCCGCTCCCGAACACGATCGTTCCGCCGTCATCCTCCACGAATTGCGTGAGGTCAGAAGCGGCGCCAACGGCGGTTGTCTGAGAGGGTATGTAAATGCCTTGATCGGGCTGCCAGCCGGCCAGGCGCTTGGTGGAAGTTGACACAACCGAGATCGATAGGTCCTGTCCTTCACCTTTTGTTGAGAGGATCCTGTCGATCTCGCCGGTGAGAGCAGTTCCATAGTTTCCGTTGTAGGAAACTTCGAGGATCACTTCCGCCCCTTTGACCAGGGCTGCGTGTGGAAAGATGGCCGGTGACATGGTGAGCTGAAGCGTGGAACTGCGGTTCTCGCCTTCGGTAAGAGTCAAGTTCACGATGTCAGATGTGACCAACTTCAGGCTGGAAGTGTCAACTCCAAACAAATTGGTTGCTGTTGCGACGGCGTATCCGGCACAGCCAGAAGACACGAGCTGGTTCCCGCCAATCAAAAGCAGTTTGCCGCCAATTTGCGAAGCAGAAATGAACATATCGCGCCCGAGCGTGTAGACTTCCGGGCCCATGAGATAAACATCCATGGAGACAGGGTCGCCGTCGCTGGTACGGGTGAGACGCCCGGTGACCACCGCCATTCCGTTGATCACACTTGCGCCATAAAGCTTCAATCCATACAGAGCGTTGATCGCATCGATGGCGATAATGGATCGGGGTTGCCCCCAGGTATTCGTGGATGCCCGGTGAGAAAGCTCGATCACGCGACCTGCATCCAAATCCTGATAATACACATAATCAATGGCGTTCCCGAATTGATCGGTTATGGTGATCGCATCGAATTGATTGGTGGTAGACGAAGTTCCATAGACACCACCACTCCAGGTCGTGGATGTACCTCCAGAAAGGTAGGCAATTTGCCAACGCGTGGAGTAATAAAAGACATAACAACCGGATGCAACCGGAGCCAGTGTAACGGGGTAAGCGATGCTTACGCCGGCAGATACTTCAGAGCCAAACGTACTTCCGTTGAAGGTGCGATAGTTGATGCTGTTGTCTGGTTTTTGATACCACACATACCCACCCTCTATGCCAGGCTTTGAACCTGTGGCGAGAACAATGGAGCTATCGTTCCATGTCGGCCACGTGGAAACAATGGTTCCAATGGATTGAGTAAATAAATGATGGGTAGCGGGATCGTTCACCACACGAAAAAGACTTGCTCCTGAAATGGAAGTGGCACTGTCGATCAAAGTGGGGTCAGTAATCCCAAGACTGTCTGTCAGGGCGGCATTTGAGAACAACGGTCTCTTGACGCGGAAAGTCACCCGGGCGCCTGCGGTCTTCGGGTTGGGAATGAGTGAGAGAAGGGATGACATTCCTGGTTTCATGAGATTTGCACCAGCGTGATGTTGACTTGGAACATGTTTGTGCCGGCATCCCACACCGGGGTGAGCGATGCTTCGCCGACGTGACGGTCGATCACTACGGAATAGGTCACTCCGTAATGATCGACGAACGTCAGGGTGGTCAGCTTGGCATACGTGGCCCGCAAGTCGGAAATGGCGCCGTATCCAGTAGCCGGCGTCACGGGAACCGTAATCACGCCCGCCCACTGATTGGTCATGGATGGGCCAAAGGTCACGTTGCGTCCGCCGGATAGCAGCTTCTTGATGACCACCGGGCGCTCTTTTGTGGGTGCCCACTGTTTATGAATGGTTGCGTATTTGAAGCCATCGAGTGTGATGTAAGCGTTCATTATTGGCCTAATCCGTTGTTACCGAGAGATTGATTGTTGTTGATGACATTCTGCATGAACGTCAGGAAGGAAGTCAGGGCATCTTTGAATGCCGGTGCGTATCCTACGATCTGCTGGAAGCTGGCAGTCTGTAAAGCCTGCGAACGTTGTATGGCTTCCATGGCCTGCTGATATTGGAAGGCCGTAGTGTTTACAGCGATCTGCAAGTCAAGCTGCTGTTGGGAGAACTCAAGACTCTCAAGATCGTGTGCGTGAGTCTCCTTTTGCATCTGTAATTGCAAGTCGTGAAGCTCGGTTTGGACCTTGATCTGTTCTTGCAGATTTTTCTCATCCAGATCGGCAAGGGCCTTGTGCTGGCTTTCCTGGTTCTTGAAAGCCTGCAAGTCCAGTTCCTGCATCTTCTGGTTGTACTGAACCTGCTTTTCGTACTGGTCCTGCTGGCGCTTCCAGAGATCTTCCTGATTGGCTTCGTCCTGCGCGGCATGGTTGACGTTCAGGGTGTTGCTTTCCACCATACGGTCACGCTGCTTGACAAGCTGCGCTCGATCGAAGCCGGTTGATCTGGAGATCGCGAGATTTATGTCGGAGAGGTTCCAGCCATACTGAAGCTGGTTCATCTGGACACCGAAGTTGTAGTCCTGCCTGGAGAACTGCTCTTGTTCCAGGACTGTGCCTTGCTGGAAGGCGGCAGAAGACATCTGATAGGCGTAACTTGTGGCGTTCTGCTGCTTGGAGAGAGCCAGGTTCTGTGCGAATGCCTGATTGCTCAAGTCCAGCGAGGCCTGTGATGCCTGGAAGCCGTATTGTGTGGCGCCCCAGTTGACCGCAGTCTCTTGTTGCTGGTAACCATACATCTGGTTCGTATAAGCCAGATTGCTTGAGAGCTGGGCTTGTTGGATGCCATAGCCCTGCATTTGATAGGATTGCTGCTGTTGCTCCTGCTGGGTTTGAGCAGCCCACATCCCGCCGGACAACAAGGCATTTTGAATGTTCGGGTTCGTGACACCCAAAGCACTCAGGGTCTGTTGATCGCTGAGTCCGGTCTGGCCGAGTTGGTTCTGCCGGGCAAACATCAGCAGGCCGCTCATGTCGGTCGTGCCGGCCTGGAGCCCGTTGGGTTGCATGGTCTGGTAGACGCCGAGGCCAGCCTGGCGTCCGTAATCGGACCACGCATAGCGGTTGCCGGAGAATATCTCCTGCATCTTCAGGATATCTTGCTTGCCAGGCCCAACGATATCGAAGAGCTGTGTGAAATCCTGGGCGTAATTACTGACGCCCATCATGTCGAGCTGGCCGGCCATCGAACCGATCGTTGTGGCGTACTTGCCCAAGCTCAAGCTTTCCCGCATCAACGGCAGAGCCTGGTCAGGGGTCAACTGACTGCCCTGGGACATGGCCGCGCCGGCGATGATGGGGGCGAACTGCTGCGCCTGCGGCAGGGTCATCCCGGAGGCGTAGAACATGCGGCTTGCCGCCGCCGTTGTTCCCTGAAGATACGGAGCGTATTGAGAGAAAGCTTGCGCGTCGCTTTGCGACTGAAGCACGAATTGATTACGAGCTTCCTCCGTCGGCAGAGCGAGGTATTGCTGCACGAGATTTTGTTCATCAACCGAACCGCGCACCAAACCACGTGAGCCAGCAATACTTCCGATGATGCCGGCTTGATTGAGTCCAGTGGATTGGGCCAGCTCGATCAACTGGGTCGCTGTTTTCGATTGAGCCGGTGACGACAACCCGCCCAGCATGGTTTGGATCGGCTGTAACTGGTTTTCGACGTCGGAAACCTGCAAAGCAGTATTCTGCGAAATGGTATTCGCTAAAGTTCGGATTTCCTTTTGTTGTGGTGTTTCACCGGCCAGCCATGAGGCAGCTTGAGGAAGCCATTTACCGTACAGGCCAAGACCCATCTTGTAAACATCGATCGGGCTTTTGCTGCCAAAGTCCTTCGACATTTGCTCGTCAAGGAAACTCCCTTGGGCGCCGATTGGATCAATCGTGTTGAGCAGGCCATTTTTCCAATCTCCAGCCATAAACTCGGCGCTGCCTACCACCCCGGCCCTGACCATATTCATTGGAGAAAGACCTTCGTCTGGTGATTTACCAGTGAAGGCATTGAAAGCCGCCATTCCCATCAATGGCGTACCAACCAATGCAGCCGCGCCTAATCCAATGGGAGCCGCTACGGAAGATAGGGCAGTTCCCATCCCCAGGAAGCTGGTTGCGTAGGCTGCGCCGCCGGTCACGATCCCTGCACCCGTCGCGACTTTGGCAGCATCGCCCATCTGGAATACGGCATTGCCTATCGGTCCGCCGCCAATCGCGTATCCAAGATTGGTGAAGCCACCATAGGCTTCATAGGCAAGGCGTCCCTGTTCTTCCTGAGCAAGGGCACGCTGGCTTGCATAGGCCGCAGCACCCGTAATAGGTCCATTGTTTCCATAGGCAACCAACGGCAGCATGCTGGCTTGCGACATGCCATACTGTTCGGCGGATTGAAGTACCTGGCCGGCTGTATCCTTCCAGCCGTAGCCGACCATCATCATTTCCATCATGAAGCGGCCAGCCGGCGTTTGATAGATGGATCGTCCACCTTCGTTGCCGCCGAAGCCGCCGCCATCACGTCCGCGCCCAGAGTTGTAACCACCACTGCCCACATTTAATACATCTGTGCCAGTGTTGATCGTGCGTTCCGGCCCGCGCAAAACAGCGTTCAGCCCTCCCGGCTGGCTTTCAACCCAATCCGCAAATTCAGGATTGGATTGTATGGCAGCTTGAGCGAGCCCGGCATTGTTGCCAAGGCGAATGGCGCGATGACGGCCATCGTCTCCGCGTTGTTCCAGATCCTCACGCATGTCATGCGTGACCGACCCGGCAATTTGCCCGGCGACTGTCTTGATGGCTACCGCCTGGCGCTTGGCTGCCAGTTGAAGCTCGGGATCTTCCTGGCCCAACGCATCAACGTATTTATTGGCGATCTGATCGAGGGCTTTCCAGACCTTCTGCGTCATGGTGGCAGAAGCGGAATTCGCATTCATTCCCTCGGTAACCGCGCCGGAGTTCAAGGCCTGTCCGGTAGCTTGCTGTGCCCAGGTAACTGCCAGATCCACATTGGCAGCCGATAGAGTCTCTTGTCCGTCTTTTACGAGATGACCGCTTTCAACCATCCCATAATTGGGACTGGCGGGGTTTCCATTCCGAGATAATGGTTCGAGTGCTCCCAGGGCTTCATCTCTGAACCCGATTGCATCTTGCGCAGAAAGATCCGCGGCGCGAACTTTCCAGTCCGATAGAAGCGCCGACGTGACACGCAATGATGAAGGCGTACCAGAACCGGAAGGACCACGACCTGCTCCAAACACACCCAAGGATGGATTGTTTGCAGCCTGTCGCCAGGGTCCGGAAAAGGCGCTGTTCTCAGATGAGGTTGCTTGAGACGAAGAAACATGTTCTTCATCTTCAGGGAAGTTGGGCGGAGGTTCAGGCGCGCCTTGAGGTGCGGTCGGAGGATTGGAGGCTCCATGGTCAGCAGAAACTCCATGTTCCTCAAGGCTCTTCGCGTTGAAAGTTGTGGAAGCCGGCTCTGCCGATTTGGCAGGAGCCATGGCAGGTTGAACCGCACGCTTTGCGATCGCTCTCTCTTTGCGCGCTTGCGCCATGGCTTGTCCCATGGGCGTGGCTGAGCCAGCGTTCATCTTAACGACCATGGGATCTTGTTTTTCTTTCGTTACAAACGCGTGGGCGCTGTCGAACTTCTTTCGTTGTTCAGGGGAAAGCGAAGCTCGCCAGGCATCGAATGCCGGCTTAGTCTCTGGCCCGGTACCCAGGAATTTTTGTGCATACTCCGGGAAGGCATTGACCAGATAATCCATCGCTTCATTGGATGTCTGCCAGCCGGAGTTTCCGTCATCGGAAGGTTCGGGAGTGGCAAGATCCACAGGAGGTCGAGGAGGTTCAGGAGGTTGTGCGCCGCCAACCACCGGACGGACTGCGCTCCAATTTCCTGGCATGGGCGGATCCTGCGGTTGCGGAACCGCATGTTTAGGGGTCGGAACCGCAGACCCGCGATCAAGAAGAAAGGCACGATATTGATCAGCGAATTCTTCCGGAACACCATTGGGGCCGCTGGTCACATCACCGTATTTGGTTTCCCAGTCTTCAAGTTCGACGGGGTTGACGCGGTTGGCAGCCTGATAGCCGGCTCGATTTTCTTTATCGAGTTGGTCGCCAAAGGCCTCGTTGTTTCGTACACTGGAGACCGCACGAGCAACCTTGTTGCCACTGGCATCCAGGCCATATTGAATTCTGCCGCTTACGCGTAAATCCCTTGCCATCAGCATGGGAATTCTTTGAGAAGGAGAAACGACCAATGCCCTGAGCTGGCCTGAAGCATCGAAGAAATCGTGTCCTTCCGTGTCCAGGGCTTCCATGGCCTCGAGAGTGCGAGAGCGCACTCCCAGGATGGGATCTCCTCGTACTTCCTGCATCCCATACGGCTGGCCCATGAATTCGGCATCCAGTTGCTGCACGTTGAAACCGATCGGATTTCCTCCAACGGTATCGTTGCCCAGCAAGCCATTTGCCAGACTTCGCAGAGAAGTGGCGACGCGGTCTGCAAGACCGGGTTTGGAACTTAGAGGAACACCGCTTTCAAGAGCCTCTGAGTATTCACGAATATCATCGGCTCCCACCCATACCTGTTTCCAGCCCTTGATGGGACGCGTGGAAAGATTGGGGTTGAGCTGCCCTCCCAGCATCAATCCTTGTCCATCAGGAGCATAGAACCCGGTGGGAAGAGTCTTCCCATCCGGATGAGGAAGAGGAACAACGGATGGGACAAAGCCCTCCCCATTCACTCCATAGGCCGTGACCGGCCCGGATTGAACATTTCCCGCAATGTTTTCGTAAAGACTTTGAACCCACGTCTTGACGGGAGCTTCTTCACCATCGGGAGTCCCATAAGGCGCTGTCGTTCCGCTCCAGGCCGATGTTTCATCGGTTGGATCTTCAAAAGGAACAGCAATGCTATCCAACCCGGCTTCACTGCCGCTGGGAAGCATGGAACGGCGCGCATCCACCAGGGCGTCGCGCATGGAATGAACCAAATGAGTGCTGAATGCCGATTGGGTCGGGTCGTAACCGCGAAACGCGTTGAGACCGGCCTCGGTCAGTGTGCTGAATACATCCCCGATGGACAACCTGGAGCCAGGGTTGTTGATCACGCCTTGAGCGAACTCGCCCATGGTTCCATAATGAGATGACAGGATTAAATTTTGCGCATCGCCAATGGTCCCCACCGGACCAAAGGCAGACAACTCTTTTGCCAAACTTGATGGTAATGGAAGATCTGCTGCATCAGGACGCGCGTGATAGGCGGACGCAATAAACTCCGCTGTCTTCTGTTGAAGCGGAAAAGGGACATTGGTGGATGAAGCCTTGAGTTCATCAAAGAATGTCGATTGATAATTGTCGTCGCGATGCGCTCGTCTCTTTGCCATGATCCTGGTCGGGAGCAGCGAGACCGGAGGCGTAGCCTCGCTGCTCCCATCCTTTCTATGAAGCCTGGAGTGTGCGCGCCAACTCGTCCGCTCCATATTGTTCTGCCTTCTTCAGCGCCGCAATGTCAGCCATTGCCTCTCGTACCCAACGTTTAAAGTAGCGGCGGAAAAACAAGGGCTCCTCGGAAAGTGTTGAGAAGACCGGTTGACCCGTTTGGAACGAACTGATGGCGGTCTCGATCATCAAACTCAACACCACATCTTCCGTACCATTCATCACCGCCTCTTTGACGGTGTCTTCCATCTGCTCGAGGCGCTCGTGATAGCTCGCCTCGATCTCTAGTTTTTTGGTTTGACCGGCCCCCAGGTTGGGATGGCATCGCCGACCGCCGTCCACAACTCATTGACCATCTCGTTCGGCATCGTGCGAAGCGCGGCTTCGATCTGCTCGATGGTGGCGCCTTGTTCAAGGATCAGCTTGCCGCTTTCATCCGTAATGTTCGTGCCGGCAAACGTCAGCGCGATTTCGCGGAGAGCAATTTCGATGTTGGCGATGCGCTTCACGGTCCGGGAACCATCGGGCAGGATGGCCGTCCGCTCCGCGGACAGGAATTGCGACAGAGCCACCTCATCGCCCGTGGTGACCGGCTTGATCTTCCAATACCAGTCAGGCTCGCGCTCGAAGCGATGTTCGACGGGCTGCAAAATAGCGTATTGTCCGAACTTCATGAGAACCTCCAGTTTGAAATCTGCGGCCCTGTTTCCACAGGGCCGGAAACATTATGCGTAGGACTGCCTGGTGTTGACCAGTTTGATCGTGATCGGTGATGCACCGGCAGGATCGGCCAGGAACGTGCCGACGATGTTCATGACGACCACCCGACCCGCCTGGAAGTTGATTGGAGAGGCAGACCAGGCAACGTTCGCCAGAGAACCCTGGGCCACGCCATTCGCATCGATCTCGAGCGAATACGGGGTCGGGGTTGTGCCGGCATTGGCCGCGGCGCTGAACTTGACTTTCACCGTGCCATCTTTCAACATGGTCGCAAGCCAGGCCGAGCCGCCCGCCGGGTCGTACATGATCTTCTTTTGCAGACTGTCATCCACGATCTTGACAGCCATCTGGAGCATGTAGGCCCGCTGGGTGATGTCGAAATTCTGCGGCGTGTACTGGCCCACGATCCACTGTTCATCCAGTGGGATGGATGCCTGGGCCGCGAACGAGCCGGATAGAATGTTCAACTTGGTCCCGGAAGGCAGTTCAATATCGCCCAGAGGAGCAAGGAACTGCGGGCCGCCATCGATCTTGGCAGCGGCATTCCAGGAAGACATACTGGCAACTTTGGCGGGCAATCCGCCGATCAATCCATAAGCGCCAGTCAGGAACCGCCCGCCGCGCCACTGCAACGCAAGGCTGGTGAAGCGCATATCCTGATACTGTTCGCCCCACAAATTGCCTGGTGCGATGCGCGCGGTGAAATAGGGAGCGGCAAACGGATCAGCGCCGAGCGTGAAGGTATGCGTGTAACTGCCGTCGAGACCATCCACGCTGACCACATTCCCGGTCATGCCTTTGATCACCCAGCCCAGAGTGTTCGGGCGGGGGATGACTTGCAACTGCCCGCCGGTCACCACGCCGCCCTTGATGACATCCCGCAGGACGGCGCCGCCGCCTACTTCCATGTCCAGGGGAACGTTGACCGGCGCGACCGACAGACCGCCCTGCGTGAACAGCAGGTAGTCAAAGGAATTGTCGGTCGTAATGGGAGTACCAAAGGCAGTTTGTTCCGCAATACCGATAAGAGTTTTTTCTGAAGCGGTCATTTATGCTCCTAACCGTGTACTCAATAAAGAAAACCGTAACTTGATGTGATAGTCGTATGCCGTCGGTCCGCCAGCCTGAAGCATTTCACCTTCAAACTCGTCCGAGATAACGCCACGCGAAACGTACTCCTTGTCGTTTCCGATGCCGGAAACTTCCATATGCAGAAGCGCCTGCTCCGCACGTTCTCTTACCGTGGAAGCGATCGTGCGCGCCTCCGGTAGAGGCTCCTGATGAGTCACAAGCAGGCAGCGGATCTTGACCGAGAAGCGTCGATAATGCGTGACCGCACTTCCGATCTCCACCTCGAAAATTTCATCCGCCCAATCGCTTTTTAGGCCAGTCACTGCGCCGCCCATCATGGCATCCGGATCATTTTCGTGAATGGTTGCCGAGATACGCGCGACATCCGGTGTTGGATCGCCCTGGATGGGACCAATTTGGACCAGGCCGGCAATTGCCGGATCGGTCGCCGTCGGATCGGTCATCTTGATTAGAGCCAGGGCCGCGGTCGGCTCATCGATCAAAGCGGCTTGCAGCGCGTCCTCTATTCTCGCAAGAATGAGATCGTGGATACCTGTCATCGCAATCCTTCAAAGTCTCTGGAACCGCGGTACCTGCGAGGTCGCTCCAGCAGGATGGTCTTTCCGGATCGTTCCGCAATCTTCAAGCGATATTCCGCCCAGTAATCGATCACTTCCGGGCGAACCGGGTTGTCGGTACGTTCGCCGCTACCCATCTTGAAGCGGTCCAGAATGGATTGCTTGGAACGTTCACTCTCCAGCATCTCTGCTTTCATATAGAGCATGACCAGCTCCAGGTCGCGTGCTGAAACGGTCAGTTCAAAACTGTTGTCGTTTTCGTCAGCCGGCATATTGTGTATGCCGTAATAGGTCAGAAGCACTTGGGCGTTCTGCGTATCATCCAGGACCACAGCGCCCGCGGGGTCGGCATCCAGATAGAGATAGGAGCTGTCGGTGTAATACTGCATGGGACGCTGTGGCGGCGTGCGACGGAAACCGGGGCGATCCCGTCTCAGTGACAGAAATGTGTCCGCCGGGCACTCGACCGTGATCTCTTTGATAAAGTTGTCAGGAAGTACGAACTTCCTCGGGTCCGTTGCCTGTTGGGTGTCCGGATCCACAAATACCTCTAAAGCTACGCGGTCATAGCGCAACGGGTAATACATGGACACATCGTTGATAGCCGAGCGGAACGCTCCAACCAGGCGCGCAGCGGTGTACTTCGTGCCTTGAAGGTCGCCCAGGTCTATCTGTACAGAAGAAACAAGATCGCCCCAGTTCATATCAACGCCTACAGACCACCAATACCATCGAGGGAGCCGGCGCTTTCAACAATCGAGAACATCTCGGGGCGGAACAACTGCATCTTCAGGAAACCGCGCCACGCCAACCTGCGGATCATGCCCAGATCGTCGATCACAGGCAGCAACACGGGATGAGGACGCTCGCCCACTCCATAAACCACGCCTGGGCCACCCATGAAGATGGAAGCGTGGACATGCAGACCGGTGGTTACGAAGTCGCCATCTGCATGCGGCTTCAGCAACGGCTTGTGCAGGGAAATGCGCTTGTTGACCGTGTCAATGCTCACGATGCGACGGGTTTCCTGCGTGCCATCTGCTTCGGTGATGGGAGCGCCAGCAGTGGAGGAGCTCTGGCTGGAAACGGTGATGTACTGACCCACCACAAAACCGGTCACGGCATGCACCTGGATGTAGCGCGTGGAGATCGATTGGCCGACGTTATACACCTTGTCAACGGTGGAGGCCGCGCCCTGACCGGGAACGGTTGCGCCATCCAAGTTAGTCTGCGCAACCACTGCGCCATGGTTCAGCAGGCGGTTACGGTTCGTCTTGATGAACCTCACGCCGCCCCACATGCCGACTTCCGAATTGAATTTCTTCATCGGCTGGGCATACTTCACGACATCGATCCAGTCGCTGCCGGCAGCGGTGCGGATGTCCTTGATGACGCGCGGCGTGGTCGCACAGACCATGTCACGGCTTTCGCCATCGCCGACTGCATTGAGGCCCGGGACCTCGTTCTCTTCCAGGTGAACGCGCACGGTTTCCACGATGTCGGGAACGAAGAGATCGGAAGAAGTCAAACTGGCGCGATCCGCACGGTCACCCGCAAAGATCGGAGTGGGGTGCGAGAGGAACGCGTTGCGGGCAAGAATATCGAGATGGGCGATCATATTCTGGCCCAACTTGCCATCCACCAAACCACGCAGATCGCCGTTGTTCCAGTAGTTGACCAATTCGTTGTAGTCAGAAATTTTGATCACATCGCCATGGATTTCCAGGTCGATGGTGACCGAGCGACTGTCAAGGGACGCACCCTTGAGCCAGACCACGTTCTCGGTGAACGGGTTCCAGTTCGGTTCGGTGTCCAACACTTCGGAATAGATCACCGAGCCGGTGTCGCGCCGGGCGAAGTCCTCTTTCATAACGGTAAAAGGAACCAGCACGGACTTCGTGCGCAGGTTTTCCAGCAACCGCGCCTCGTAGTAGGCACGCTGCCCGGCGGGAAGAGAAGAGGCGGTCAATAGACCGGTTTCAAGTTCGTCAGCCATTCTTTATCTCCAATAAAATTAATAAGATGTCAGAACGCTATGCTCTCTGTGGCTTTTGCTTTGCAGCCCATTCGCCCCATCGATTGAAGGCCGCTTCGCGTTCCGGGGTGCCAAACGGGAAGCTCTCGATGTATTTCGACCAGGCCGCTGAAGTGGTCGGGTCGCTGGCGTTCTGCGGAACTGTCTGCGTTGTCACTTTTGTCGTGCCAGCCGTCAGTTCCTGCTCGCGGGATTGTGCGATGGAATTTGCAAAAGCCGCCATACGCTCGATCGCTTCCTTCTGTTTTGCGGGATCGTCAAGAACAGGGATTTGATCTGCAATTGCCAGGAGGTTGTAGTGCCCAAGATCGCCGATCAGTTTCACTTTCAGTTGTTCGGCCTTGAGCGAGGCATTCTCCTTCTTCAGGGCGTCGCGTTCATCCGTAGCGCCCTTCAATGCGTTGGCTGCATCACCGACCTTGCCTGACCATTCAGTTTCGATGGATTTCCCGTGAGCCTGAAGCTCGCCAATGCGAGTGTTCGCGACTGCGAGTAAATCTTCGACGGTCTTCTTGGACAGGGTGAGCTGTTCGATCTTTTGAAGGGCGCCGTTCAGACGTTCGATCGGTACATACCCTTCGGGTATCGCAGGGGTCGTCTGCGATCCACCTTTGGTCTGCTGAACGTTTGCTGTCGTGTTACCAGCGGAACTTTCAGGGGTCGCGGTGGTCAAATCTTCAGTCATGATTACGTCTCCTCAAATGTTTCTGTCGCCGGAAACTATTCCTGGCGGTATTCCTTGCCTCGCCACTGGGCAACTACCTTCCCCAGATGTCGAGTGAACAGTATCGGCTCAAAGCCAATGCCGCTTTCGCTGATAGTGGATAAAACGATGCCTTGCTGCCAGTTTGGAGATGGATCGTAGGCCGGGTCCAGCCGGCAAAGGCAGTAGCACTCCAATGCCGTAACCACTCCTCTACGCGTTTGCGCATAATGTGTTCCTCCGCGGTGGGTGTGTCCGGTGAGAACACTGGCCGCATAAAACTCCTTTTCGAGCTCGGCGCGTGCCGAATACGCAGACTGCTGGCGGATCCTCTTTCCGTGCTTGACCACCAGTTTGTGGACGTCGCCGATCTCCACCTCCAACTGCACCTCGCCTCGAATGTTGAGTCTTTCAAAGTGCAGCAGGTTCTCCAGTTTCAAAACTTCCAGATCGCTCAACTCCGGATGTTTCCAGAGATACTTTCTCAAGCGGTCTTCGTGATTTCCAAGAATGGCATAGACTCGTGCATGAGGCGAAGCGTCCAGCCATTCCTTCTGGCCTGCGATCCAGGCGTCGATCTCTTTCTGCAATCCTCCGGCTTTCAGAACCGTCGGGTCTTTGTCAAAACTTGAAATGCTGTAAAAGTCCAATCCGTCTGATAAGGTGACCCGGACATCTGGGTCGAAATCCCGGATGATCTGCAAGGCAACCGAACGAGCGTTTTCATCCTGAAATGGGAAGTGCTCGTCGGTGGGGAATGCAACCCTAAGATCCATCGGCCTCCGGCGATGATGGTTCGGGTTTGTCAGCCTTCGGCTGAGGAACGGACGCCGAGCGAATGGCCTTCATCGCCTTTTCAATGGGCGCCCAGTCCTCGATCATGCTCATCATCTTCACGATCTTCTCGACCTCCGCAATGCCGTGACCGAGCTTTGCTTCAGCCGTTTCCAAACTGATGGCCGGCGGATTGGTGGAAAGCAGCTTCACAACTTCATCCACCAACGCCACCTCATCACGCGGCATCACCTGGTTGAAGACCGGCAGCACGCAGCGGGTGATCAGTTGATCGGCCACGCCAGGCGTCACATCGGAGAATTTTTTCTGCGCCAGAATGCGGCCCGTGATGGTGAGCGCCTGCATCAATCCGGTATTCAGGTAGCCGCGCGAACGCCGGACCGCCTTGAGCAGAGGCCACATGCGGATCTCCAGCGTGACACCGGACCGCTGTCCGCCGCCGTCGTCTTCCCCGAATGCAATCGGAGGCGCAGAGGAAGAAACGCGGCTCCAGTCATAGAGAAAATCGATGTACTTGAACATCTGCTCGGGNNCGTGGTGTTGAATGTAGAGGGAAGATTTCGTCCCCAATACACGGGATGAGAGTGATAGTTCAACGCCTCGCCGGTGTCGGCAATGCGCATGTTGAGTTCATCCTGCACGGAATACAAATCATCCGTAAGAGCTTCGCCCCACCAATCAATGGTGCGGATGCGCGGGATGTACACGTAGGGGATCACTCCCCAAGGATTTATGCCGCTGTAGATGTCGACCCTTTTCCCATCGATGGTCGTGGTGTATTCCTTGGCGGTCCAGTGTTCGCACTTCAAAAGCGGAGTGCCGCGGTCGGCGGTCTCGATTCCGTATAAGGCGCGCGCCTGTTCGGGGAGGATGTTCGTCACCTGCCAGCATTCCAGGATCGTGTCCGGATCACTGGGATCGAAGATCGGGTAGAACCCATCCAGTGGGATCTTGATCCAGCGCAAATGGGAGCGGCGTGATAGATCGGGAACGACGCGCAAAACGCCGGCGCCTTGAAGGTTGCGGTCGAACTCCAGTTCCCAGAACATGGAAGCGGCATTGCTGTCTTCCATGAGCCGCGTCACATATTCCACTGCCGCGGTTTCCACCGCGGTGATCGGTTTGGAAGATTGAGTTTTCCACATCAGTACAGAGCGGGCGTCATCCCATTCTCCGAATGTCGCGTCCGTCATGGCCTGCACGATCATCTTGATCAGATTGATCCCGACCGGGTAGAGCAGGGGTCCGCCAGCTTCGCCGACCTCTTGCGCGACAGGTTCCATGAAAATCTGGCCGCTGTAATAACGGACCGCCTTCCAGCGCAGAATGCGAAGGCTTTCCCAGGTATTGCGAACGAACGGACTGACGTCCGCCAGATCGCCGAGTTCATTGGGCCGAAGTACCAGCGCAAAGGGGTCCATCACATCTCCGGAAAACAAAAAGGCTCTGGGAAATCCCAGAGCCTTCCAAAAGTTTGGTCAGGCGGCGGCTAATCTGCCACTTTCAATTTTCGTGTGTACTTGATTCCCTGGCTGCTGCCGCCGATCTCGATCACGGCGGGCTCTCCATTATGAACGACGATCTTGGAGATGAACGAAATCCCGTCCGAGCGAACCAGGTGGATGAATTTCTGTTGATTGGGGCTGACTTGCCTCTCTTCGGAGGCGTCGCAGTCCAAAAGCTCGATATTGTGAAGCTCGCCAAATCCGACTTGACGCGCCACATCCAGGACGCGAATTTCATCAGGCCGTAGATGTAGATATTTTAACACGGGTTTGCCAATTGCGTCAAGTGTATTCCGTTTGGAACTTAACTGTTTAGTAGGGCTAGGGCATGTCATCGGGGTCTCTTTGGTCCAATCTTTTGTCAGTAGTATAAAAACCTGCCCCTCGGTAGGTCACCTGTGGCGAACTGTACACCTGTACCAACTTCCCTTTGCATTCTTTGCTGTGCCGTTTTGGGTGCGGCTCCGTCATCCCGTGCTCCACCTCGATGACCTGGCCGCATTTCCGACAACGGAAACGATAGACTGCCAATGTTCCTCCTAAAGTGTTTAAAATTTGTGGATACGACATCCATTAATGCGTGCAATGTATCCGCAAAACACAAGCCGCAGAAATACGAAAAGGCATTTACACTCCGAACCGTCCACACCCCGAAAGGATGGACGATCGCAGACCAGATCTCTTGCATTGGAATTTGGTAAACAGGGAGGCTGTTGCCGCGCGCCACAAAGAACAAGAACACATTGATCGTCTGAAAAACCGCCTGATAAATAAAGTAGATGTACCCCAGCCGGATCGCGGTGCTGATCACCGGGAAATGCGAACGAACGGAGCGGTGCGGCATGAGTCTGGCATAGGGTTTCCAGATCATCTGCCATATCCAGGCCGGAAGGTCGCCAAAATACGTGCGGATCATGTGGATCCCAATGTAACCCTCATCGAGATCCAGATCCGGACTCAACAGAATATTCGATAAAGATCCCAGCGCCATATACAGAACCAGGTTGGCCGGCTGGCCTTGAAGGAGAAGGACAGGAACAGCCGCCAACGTGCCGCGGATCGTAGCGGCGGTATGGGTTTTGCCGTCTGGCATTATCGTCGTACTCCATTACGAACAGTTCTGTGATGGCGGTTGCGGGGAGGTGGAACCGAACCGCGCTTTTCCTTAGCAGTTTCTGGATTCACAAATCGTTTCAGGTAAGCGATCATTGCCAGGGTCATCACCAGGTCCTGTTCCTCATTCTTGTCATCTTCGCGGTGGTAAGCCATAAGTTGCTTGTTCAATCCTTCAATTCTTGGGTAGCGCAGTGTGTGGCCGGCCAGCGCCAAAGACAGGGAATTGATCAGGGTGTCTTTGAGGCCGCCGAAATACAAGGGATCGATGGTCAACCCGAACGCCTCGAAGCCGAGTTCGTCCAGCGCCTTTTGAGTTCCGGTGACATCCATGCCCTTGGCCTCAGGGACATATTTCTCCATGGCGTACTTGAAGGAATTCAGGAATGGAGTGTAAGAACCTTTCCCGGATACCCAGTGGAAATACACCATCTGCGATGGGACCTTTGTCACGTCGAATACCATCACGCAGGCCGCATTTCGTTTGGGGGGATTTTCGGTGCCAGGATCGCCGGCTTGCACGTACACGTGACCAAGCTCCACAGGAAACTCCATCAAGACTGTCCCCACTCGAGGCCATTCTTCGATGTTATATCCCGCTTTGGGATGCGTCGCTTCTGAGACAGCTTCCGTCATTTCGTCATTCAAGCTGGGATCCGTGCAGGCGCGAATGTGATTATGCGGGAAGGTGCTCATCCCGTAATCCGGAAATTCGGCGTCCAGCTCGATCTTCGCGTATTCCGCCGGGAACTCCGCTTCCATCAGCTCGATCTGCTCGTTGGTCAGACGAGTATTGTCCCGGGTGCGCACGCGCATGGAGAAGTAATGCTTCAGCGTTTCCAGCGTGGCTCGTTCGTGGCCCGGAAGGCCGATCTCGAAGCGCGTCCTGAACCATTCGACCGGCGCAGGCGTACCCGTGACATCCAGGCGCGCCATGCGGGTCGTTCCATCAGGGCGTGTTCCACGCAGACGACCGCGCAAAACCTTGACCGCTTCGCCGTCTTCATCCAACTCGCCTTCGTCATAGTTGATCCGGTCATACTCATGGCCGCGGATGAACTTCGCTCCCTGGCCGGCGGTGCGGAATTCGTAAACGGAACCATTGTAGAATTTCAAAATGGGATAAGGGCGCAGCGTGCGTTCCACGATCAACCGCTTGAAACGTGGATTGTTTTCCGACCAGGCATCCACCATGTCGTAAGCCAGCTCGGCTTGCTTGGCGGTGACAGAAGCATTGAGCGCCCTAAAATGAGGAATGGACAAACAATCGGTCGCATAAGAAGCCGATGTTCCGGCAGTTTTTCCTGAGCCAATCCCGCCAAGAAATGTGGTATTCAGGACAGGGATATGATGCCAGACATACTGATACGACAGCGGTTCCCAACCAAAGAACCACTGGGTAGCCAGGTGAAAGCCGCCTTTCTCGCGAAGGGCGGCTTGCAATATGACCTGGTCGTTATTGGACAGCAACGACATCCAACTCCTGTGTGTGCGAGTCCGTGGGTTCACCTGCCTGGAGCGGGTGAGAGGCACGGTACTTCTTGATGATCTCGGACGCGTAGCTTTTGGAAACGCCTTCATCGCGAGCTATCTGGGACGGACCAGGAATAAACTCAAGCGTGGAATTCTTTTCCAAGTAAGCCAGTATCCTGGTCTCCACTTCGCTTGGGCCGTTCGTTCGTTCGGCGGAGCGAACGAACGGGCGAACGCCCGTAGACCGGTACCTGCCGCGGGCAATCGTGGTCAATCCTTTGAGATCCACGTGCAGATACGCTTTCTCGTCCGACTTCTCCCAGGCTGCCTTGAGGGTGTCGTTCCAGACTTTCAGTTCCATCTCGAACTTTCCGAGGCCGGAAAGATAGATCATCTCGGCCCGCACAGCCATCACGCCGGAGATCTCGCCGGCAAAATACGCCAGGATGGAAGCACCCACGCCCAGGAAGACCACGACCAGCCAATCTACGAATCCCTGGAATGCCATCGGGATCGTGGTGCCCGTTATGCTTTGCGCCAGACCGGTGGTGACGGAGATCGCCAGGGCGATGATCAATCCGATCCACTCCTTGGTGGCGCTGATCTTCAACTTACCATCGTTGATCAATTCCCGGCCTTGAGCGCGGGCGCGGGTGAAGCCGATCATGGCGATAAAGCCTTCCACGCCAATCATGGCGGATGCGCCGTCCACCCAACTTCCAATGCCCATGCCGTTGCGCGACGCCAATTCAAAGAACTTGTAGCCGGTTCGCATGGCCGCCTGGACGATGGCCGCGATGCCGGTGATGATCGTCAAAGGAAACTCAATCCCAAGATCCCGGATCGAGAAAGCCTTTGGCGCGACCGGTTTCGGGTTGGTGAATATAAACCGGCGCTCAAATCGTGCGATCGCCTGCATTTCCGCTTCGTCCAGCTTTTGCAGGTCTACAACTCCGTTCTCTTCCATTACGCCTCCAAAATTGGAAAACCATTTTCTTCGTACTGGTAGCCGTGATAAACACCCATGAGCCTTCTGAGCTCATCCGGCTCGATCCTTCTTGCTTCAGCCAATGTGTGGTGTTTCCGACACAGGCTGATTACATTTTCCAGAATATCCGGCCCTCCCACGCCGATCGGAATAATGTGATGACCGTCCAGATCGTTCGAGCAGCCATCCTTGTGCCACAGACCATACAAACAATAGCCGTCACGCTGCCGGGCCAGGCGAGTGATGTTTGGCGCGACGACGCGCCGGGGCTTTGGGCAGGAAGGCATGTTGTAAGGTCAACAACTCGCTTGCCGGATGCAGACGGGCAACCGGGATCTCGTGACAGGGAAAGTCTCTCAAGAGGTTGATGGGAGCTCTCTCGATCTCGTGTTTGAAAGCGTACCCAATGACGATGGCTTTCTGATTGGGTATGGATACCGCGGTCAGCAGAATGATGCTGGACCGGACCGGTTTCCAATAAGGCCACTGCAAGTAACGATAGCGGACGTTCCTTGTAAGCATGGTGGCTTTGACATCGATGGTGTAGCCACCGACTCGCATATCCACCCCGTTGTCAAAACGGATATGCAGGGTTTCCTCCAGGTTCAGGAACCGGCGGGCTGCCAGTTCGCCGGCAGCCCCGATCAGTTCAATGTCCGTTCCGTACTCGGAAACGTGATGCGACGTCTTGTTGTGCTTCAGTCTCTCCTGTGCAATGGCTGCCAACATCTTCCAGGAGCCACTCAGGTCCATTATTGGGCTGGGATGGACAGGGGAGATGGAGCGATATCGCCGAGATCCACCTTCATCAACTGGACGGCTTCCTCGATCAGGTTGCTCAGTTGTTCAGAGCCGATCGTGATGCCGTATTTGGCGGCCAGTTGGATCAGTTGCATCATGGCCGCTTCTTTCTTCTTGGAGCCGTCCCAGTCACGATAGGCCGGGCTTTGTTCCAGGGCAGCCACAACGGTCGCAGCCAGCGACTTGAGGAAATTCCAGTGGTCAGCGCCGGCCTTGGTGGACATGTATGCGTTGAACTGATGCAGATAATACGATCCGATACCCACCAGGGCGGTCAGCAGCAAGGGCAGCAGGGCCTGGAGCAGGGTGGAGAGAATGTCGCTCGTTGGGTTCACAAAAAACTCCTTTTCAATTTTGGGCGGACGATTAAATTACGTGAATACTTAATAAAGTTGTTTTATCGAGTATCTATGTAATTTAATTCCTCGCCGCTTCGTTTGCATTCGGATTGTAGCGGCACTGTTCCAGTCTGTCAAGGGTTGCGCACCATTTGGAAATCAATCTTTCCAAAAATATCAAATGTGTTTATAATCCCCAACTGGAACTCATCTCTTCCAGTCAATAGAACAAATGTTCTGTTAGATTGTTTCTGTTGTCGGAAACTTTCGGAGGCTTATGCTTAACGTTTTGAGGGTACGCACGTTTGAAATGGACAATCACGGGGCGATGGAATATTCACGGAGCACGGAAGATGACGCAGGCGCGATGGTCGCCGAAGCTCCCCGCATCTCTCTCCAGGCGCCCTGGGATTTTCCGGGCGAACATTATGACAAGATCAAAGTCACGCTCAACTATCCCTACCCCCTTCCAGGCGAGGCTATCGAAAAGCTCCTGGCGGTCATCGCAGAGGACGGAAAACTCGTCATGCACATTCCGCTGGAAGCTGCTCTCCAATGCGCGCATTTCAACCTATACGATATCGTCCGAGCCATGCACGAGCACGGGTTCACGGCAGACACCGTGCAAAGCGTTGTTGAATTTGGGTATGGATTTCGGATCCTCTTCCGGAAAGGGTTCCTCGGCCAACTCGTTCCCGTTCCGGAAGAATTCATGTCTTTGAAAGAACAGCGGGAAGATCTTGACTTCGGATATCGGCTGCATCAAATACATGGAGCCAGGTAAAAGCCTGGTTCGACTTTTTGACCCTTTCGATTTTTTCAAGTCGACTTTTGGACTGTTGCGGTACAGGGGTATTTATCTCTTATTTTTTGTCGTTCGCCAGTGAACGCCCCACCGTCCGTGTTCACCATGGTGTCTTCCCGGCCCGCTGCCGCGGGCTTTGGCACTGCACACCATGAACTCTTGTTCACCCAGCACGCAAGATGCCTACGGCGCAGTTTTTGTGAACAGGGAAACCTGTATCCCATTCCAACTGAAAGGCATTTGCCATGTCCACCGAATACCGCATTGTAGAAGCCAGTTTCGTTCCTGAGGTTCACGTCGTTGATGAAGGTACGTTGTTTGAAGAAGCTCAATTCATGGCTGATGAGCTCTCGCGTTCATCTGGTCATGAGTGCTATCTCGAAGGCTATTGCAAAGTCCATGGTTGGACCCGTTGCTTCGGCGGCTACTGCGAAGAGTGCTGTGATGAGTACAACGAGGAGCGTATTCGTGCGCAGATGGATCATCTGGGAATTGATCCGGCTCGCGCTCTCGAAATGGCTACTCAAAGCGACAGTGTGTACGCAATCCCGAGCATCCGAGAACGTGACGATATGTGCTGGGATGAAGTGTGACTTCTCCAGGCGAACCAGATGCCTAACGGCGTTTCGTTCGTTGAGCGTCTGCTCATATCCTACTCTGGAGAAGATCCAATGCGTAACGTAATCCCGATCATCTNNCGTAACTTAATTCCTGTAATTGTGCTTGTGCTTGCTCTCGTCGCTGTTTCCATCATTCTGCATCCAGTGTTCGTTATGCTGGCAGCCGGCTTCGACACGCTCAAGGCGTTCGGTGGATAGCACATGTGCAAAGTCATCAACATCCGAGATCGCAAATCTGGCGATGTGTATATCGGGCGCAAAGGGCATGGGGAAGACGGGTACTTTGGTAACCCGCATCCTATTGGGTGGTGCTCGATATGCAAAGTACATCACGATCGTGCTGGCTGTATTGCAGCATTCAAGCGCATGTTCTGGAAACGCATTCACGAAGATGCTGAGTATCTGCGGCGTGTGCGTGAACTTAAAGATAAGCGGTTGGTTTGCTTCTGCAAGCCGGAAGCCTGTCATGGGGATGTGATCGTTGACTGGTTTGCAGCCGGATGTCCATTGTGAATTGCGACGAAACAGATGCCTCACGGCGTTTGTTTCGTTGAGCTGCGGCTCGCATTTCAACCTATGGAGGTTTCGTATGAAACTGAAATCGTTTACTGATGTTGATCCTGTTTCCCCGCACACCGAAGCGTGCATCTTTGCTTCTGAGCGTGGGCAGTACAGCGCCGATACAACCGCGATCATGCTGGAAGCGTTGAATGCTTGCAGGAAGTATCGTCGCAAGCGCGTCCTGCACCTGGCGTTTACCCCTCAAGGTTACTTGTCCATCGTCATGATGGAAAAGGGGGAGCGATGCAACGTTCCGACGTTGGATACTTTGTCGATGACGCTCTACACCGAAGCCGACATTCGGGCAGCGTTTGAGTGGCTGCATCGGAAAAGTGGGATTTCGTATGTCGAGGGCATGCTCGATGGCAATTGCCCGTTCTAAATCTGCGTGAAGAGAGAGACGGGTCTATATCGTTCGCCCTTCTTTCTCTCTCATTACTCTCAAAAGTCCCAAATTCTGGCTCGAATTCACCTCAAAAAGGCTCAAAGGAGATCCAATGAAAATCGATGTATTTTCCGACGGCGGGTGCAAAAATAATGGCCGTCCCGATGCGGAAATGTATGGCTCAGTCGCTGTGGATGTGAACGATAAGCCGCATTCCTTCCACTTTCAGGATCGGGAAATGGCGGTATTCCATCCTGACTTGAAAGACTTTGAGCATCAGACCAGCCCGATGGCCGAGATCATGAGCGCCTTTTATGCTCTCTTGTACATTGCTGAATTGCAGGCGCGCGGCAATAAAGAGCAGGTCGTGCTGCATACAGATTGCGAAGATGTCGTGGGGTGGCTTACGCAGAATTACAAGATCAAAGCGCCTCATCTGCGCGAGCCGATCCTGAATGCAAGAAATCTTCTGGCTGGCCTGAACAATGTCAGGATCGTTCAGGAACCACGTGAAGTGCTACTGGCACGACTAGGCCATTAGGCTCGTTCGTGCCGTATATGTGCCGATTGACAAAACAGGGGGTTGGAATAATAATAAGCCACTTGTAAGCTAACTGAATAAACCAAAAGAACCAGATGCCTTACGGCGTTTGGTTCATTGAGCGCAAGCTCAAAATCATTCTCAACAGGAGTATACAATGCAAATCAAACTTTCCAACGAAGACGCGATGGTGTCGGCCAAAGGTCACGTAACCCGTGCGCCGCGCTCGACCAAAAAGGAAGGCACCAATGTTGTCAACGTGCGTGTCGCTTTCGATCGCTCGTGGACCAAGAAACAGAACGGCCAGGAAGTGATCGACGATAATGGACAGAAGGTCTGGGAGCGCAAAGGCAACATCATCGAGTTCGCGGTGTGGGGTCCGCAAGCCGACAAAGTGCGCACCATGAACATCCGCAAGGGCGCAGTGGTCGAAGTCACCTTCAGCCTGGCTGACCTGTTGGCCGAACGCTATCAGCCGGAAAACGGCGATGCTTACGAGAGCATCAAGACCAGCCACACCACGTCCCTGCGCTTGCTGGAAAACGGCAAGGACGACGGAACCAATGATGTCGGCGATGCTCAGGCTGACATCCCGCTGGAAGAGCAGCCGGTCGCTGAAACCGTAATCTAACAATCGAATAGCTCGAACCCAAGCCCTGTGATGACCTCACGGGGCTTTTTCGTTTGAAAGGAGAACCCGATGTACCCGATGCAAGTCACAGGCAGTTTGGTGGATGATGTCCACATTGGCGAAACTCCAATCGCCATTCTTCAAGCCAACAATTTCCTCAAGTGTGGAAACGATCCGTTGGTGTATTTCAGTGTGATTACCAAGACGTTGACTGATGCCGGTGTCACAAAGACGGTATGGGCTTCCACGGCCCGTCAGTTGCTCGGCAAGGCAGTCCTCGCTCTGGTCAATGCGGCCAGCCTGGAGATGGATCAGGCGGCAGCAGAGCGCAAGAAGGGGAATACCAAAGCGACCAAGCCGGCGGATCTGTATCGCAAATATTCGGCGGCTTTGCGCGCAGCAGCCGGATTGAAAGTGTCCAGCTCGCTCCTGGCAACCGAGACGCTCAGAGAGCTGTATCTGGAACAGACATTGGGGGACGGCGATCTCGAAACCGCCGATTACATAGACGCATACACTGGCGAGACCGAATTGACCTTCGAGCAATTGATTGCCAGTCTACCAGAGCGCCATCCGATCAATAGCCGTGACGAAGGCGAGTTGAAGCTCCTGCAAATCATCTTCATGCCTGGAAAGGATGATGGAGATGGATTTGACGGCGTCGCCCCGATCATTTCCACTCCAGGCACGGAACTGGAGCGGCAGGCTGAACAATGCCGTGAACATCTCGGCTGGGATGACAATACCGTCAAGGCTTTCCTGGCGGCCAACCGGCAGTTCATTGGCGGCGAAGATGAAGAAGAGCCGGGAGAAGATCGCGGCTTCGTTCCCGCAACCTTGCAAGAGCGCGAACTGGTCATTGATCGGCCAGCGTACTATCAAGCCATGAAACTAGTGGCAGCCTTCAACAAGCGTCGCAGTGAAATCTTCGAGCGCATGAAGATCCTGAAAATCAACCAGCAGAACTGGTACAAGGAATTCCGTATTGCGCTGACTGCCAGCGATGAATACACGGATTTGCTGAATGAAATCGAGCGCCTGGAAGCGGTGGACATCACAACGGCGGCAGCCGTGGCGCTCCTGGTCGCGACCACAGGATCATTGGAAGAAACCGGTGAAGATGTGATCGCGCAGGATGGGTACGGTTTGATCGCATCTGATTTCCGCCCAGGGCTGATCCAGTACATCGAAGCCTGGCAGGATGACCTGGTCGAGCTGATCAACGACTCCAGTCCGAACGGCGTGTTTCCGACAACGGAAAGCGACATTGAGCGTTACGATCAAGTAACGCTTCGGATGCTGGCGGAGAAAATGCCGGAGTATCACGTCAACCCAATGCAGACGCGCTCGTGGAATATGGCGTATTTGCAGGCGCTGGCGAACGGCGCGACATTCCAGGAAGCCGATGAGAGCGCATGGGCAGCCTGGCGCTTCGCAATGTCTTCGGAAGCAGCGGATGCTTACAACAAGGAATATCTGCGCACGAATGATCGCAAGCAAGCCATGCGCGCATTCTGGCAGAAGGCTCCGTTGTGCGTTCCTCGTCCGCAGGAACACATCAAAGCCATTCGTGGGGATAAGATGGGTTTGGTGCTGGTCGAGAAGGAACGCCGCATTGACTGGTGGGTCGCCACACGCAAGGCAAAGAACAACGAGTTGGCCTTGACCGAAGAGACCAAGACCAGGCTCAAGGCAGTTCTGGAGAACATTTCCCAAGCCAAAGAATTCCTGGCTGTCCTGTAATACAAAAGGAGTAGGTGCGCAAGCACTTACTCCTTTTTTTTGTGAGTCTCACGG
>PMLN01000368.1 GCA_003158885.1 Anaerolineae bacterium | reverse complement strand
TGCTGACCTGTCAGACTTGCCGACCTGTCAGACTTCCATAGTATAGCGTAGGACATCACAATCGTCAAAGCAGGGTGTCTTTAGTTTGATATGATGATTTTCCTAACCTTTCCCGCTCTGATTTCCCCTTTTTTGCCAATCCAGGAACCGTTCCACCACGCCGGGGTCAAGATGGTTTCCTCCCAGCGAGCGCAGGTGTTCCCTTGCCTTTTCCTTGGACCAGGCCTTGCGATAAGGCCGATCACTGATCAGCGCATCCCACACATCCACCACGGCAAATATTCGTGCTTCCAGTGGGATTTGTTCTCCGCGCAAGCCGCGCGGATAACCGCTGCCGTCCCATTTTTCGTGATGACAATATGGAATATTGATGGACCGGTTCAGGTATTGGATCGGGGAGAGCAATTCGAACGCGAAGATGGGATGCTTTTTCATGATGACCCATTCTTCATCCGTCAACTCGCCGGGTTTCAGCAGGATCGAATCCGGAACGCCCAGCTTGCCGATATCATGCAGTAAGGCCCCTCGTTGGATCTGTATCAACTCTTCGCCGGAAAAATCAAAGTCTCTGGCGAGCTTCATGGTCATTTCGGTCACTCGCTGGGTATGGCCTTCGGTTTCTTCGTCGCGCAGATCCAGCGCATGCGACCAGCCTTCGATGGTGGCGTTGTATGCCAGGCTCAATTCATCGTGACTGCGCTGCAAGTTCTCGAATAGTTCGATGTTGTCTATTGCCACAGCCACCCGCTGCGCAAGGACTTCCAGGAACCCGAGCCACTCCGGGTCGGGGTGGAGCGTGGAACGGTGGAAAACTTCCAGTACGCCTTTGGCGCGTCCTTTTACAATCAGCGGCACGCAGTAATAGCTTGTAAAATCCTCCGAGGCGATCAGCTTTTGCAAAGCCGGGTTGTCGGTTTCGCTTTTTAGGTTTGCAATATGAAGCGTACGGCGTTCCAATACCGCCTGGCCTGCATATCCCTGGCCCATGGGGATATACTGTTTTTCGATTCCGGGCGTGCGAAAACCGCGCCCTGCGCGGGTTTCCATCCTGTTCATGGCCGGGTTGAACGTCAGGATATCCACGGCATCCACTTTCAATTGGTTGGTGATCTGGACCAGCAGCATGTTCAGGCTGATCTTCAAATCGAAATTGGTGGTGACGATCTGGTCAATGTTTTTTAAGGCGGTCAGGCGTTCCAATTGCAGGTGAATTTGTCGTTCGGTTCTTTTGTGTTCGGTAATATCGCGAACGGTGGCTTGGATTACGGTTTTTTCCTTCTGCTCCAGCTTGACCAGGAGCACATCGGCCAGGAATTCATCCCCATTAATGCGTTGGTGGGTCCACTCGAAGAAGTGAAAACCCTCGCGCACGGCCTTCTCGATCATCGCCTTGGTTTTTTCGCCGGAGGGTTGGCCGTCCGGTTGTTTTTGGGGGGAAAGTTCCCATAGCGCGTAAGAGATAAATTCCGCCTCATCCTTTGCTCCGAACATCTTCACACAGGCCGGGTTTGCAGATGTGAATTTCCAGGAAGGTGACTCGATCACCATCAGGGCATCGTGGGCGTTTTCGAAGAGGCCGCGGAACTTCTCCTCGCTCTCTCGCACAATCTCCTCTGTGCGCTTTCGTTCGGTGATATCGCGCAGGGTGATCATCAATACGTTTTGACCTTCGACGCTTGACAATCGTCCGTTGAGTTCCACGGGAAATTGTTCTCCGTTGGCGCGGATGTTGATCGACTCAACCGGCCCGCTGGTGATCGTCTTGGGGTCACTCCCATCGAAGCGATAGATTTTGTTGCCAGATGGGACTAGGTCGTGCACGGTTTTGGTCACGAATTCGTCCCGGCTATACCCAAAGATCTCGCAGGCGCGCTGGTTTACGTCAAGGATCTTAAGGTTCATGCTTTCGATAAAGATAGCGTCCTGGACGCCTTCAAAAATGCTGCGGTAGCGTGTCTCGCTGTCGCGCAGGGCTTTTTCGGAAGCGCGCCTCTCGGTAATGTCACGGGTGATCGATCCTATTCGGAAACCGTGTTCCGTTTTGATGGGGAATGCCGCCTGGGTGATCGTTTTGCGTTGACCTGTGACGCTTTGAATCTCGATCTCAATGGTTTTGCCAAGTTGGGTCGAGTGTCCATCCCGGAAGGCTCCTTGGAGTTCCTTCCTGAGGTATTCCGGGGTGACCTTTGAACGGTGTTCCGGTATCAATATCTGGAATTGGATTTCATGGAAAGGTGTTCCTATCGCTTGTTCGCGCGGGAGGCCGGTGATCCCGGCCTGTGCTTGATTCCATTCCACGATGATGCCTTTTTCATCCAATAGGACAATGCCGTCAGGCATCTGTTCGATGAACGTGCGGAATTTTTCCTCGCTTTCCCGCAATGCTTCATCGGCATGCTTGCGTTCGGTGATGTCGCGCATGAATGCCAGGAACTGGGCCGAAGCGGGTTCATAGATCGTATTCACTTCCACATTGATAATTTGGCCGTCTTTGCGGCGATGGCATACTTCGAAACGGCCCGAGCCGCGCTCCTTGTTTTGTTTTATGCGCTGGGCGATCGTTTCCTCTGAATTCGTGGCATCGATGTCCGCCAAGCTCATGTTCAGGAGTTCGTCGCGGCTGTAACCCGTCATCCGGCAGTACGATTCGTTCACATCCAGGAATTTGCCGCTTTCGTGGATTCGCACAAACCCATCCAGCGAGACGTTCATCAGGTATTGATATTCTTGGGCGCTTTTTTGCGAGGCTTCCTCTGCGGCTCTGCGTTTTGTTTCAGCCTGCATAAAATCGAGTGCAAACGATATATCCTCACCGATCTCTTCGAGCAGTCTTTCATCTTCCGCGTCGAAGCTGTGCGGTTCTGGCGCATAGACGGTCAGCGCTCCAACCACCTTTCCGCCCTGGCGGAATGGCACCGCGGCCAACGAACGGTATCCGCGTCCAAGCGCCGGTTCGCGCCAAGCTTCCATGTGTGGATCGCTGGCGATATCCTGGCAGATGACAGCGTGTTCCTCCCGGATGCATGTGCCGGTTGGCCCGCTTCCCTTTGTCACATCCTTATAGGTGATGACGATATTTTCAAGATAACCCTGCTCTTCACCTGAAAAGAAGGCCGGCTTGACTAGCTCTTCCTGCTCATCCACCAGCCCGACCCACGCCATGCGGAATTGGCCTCTTTCGATCATCACTCGGCAAACATTCTGGAACAACGCGGCGCGGTCGTGAATGCGCACGATCGTTTGGTTGATCTGGCTGGCGGTTGCATACAGGCGGTTTAACCGCAGGTTCTTATTCTCGGCTTGTTTGCGTTGGGTGACATCCTCGAAGATCACCTGGACTTTTTCGATTTCTCCTTGAGCGTTGATGAGCGGCACCAATCGGGTGAAAATGGTAATGGATTTGCCCCATTTGGTGGCGTAGGGGTATTCAGCGGAAGCAGATAACCCCTGCTCGATGGCTTTCTGCAGGTCAGTTGAGATGCCCGCCTGGATCAATGGCGGGAAGGTCAGCATGTTAATGCCCTTGGTGGCTTCTGCGGAGGGCGATCCCAGGATTTCCAGGGCGGCAGGATTCACTTCGACGATTTCTCCGCGCATGTTTACCTGGAGAATGCCCACCGGTGCATTCATAAATAACGAACGATATTTTTCCTCGTTATACTTCAAGGCTTCCTGCGCCTGTCTGCGCTCGGTGATATCTTCGAGATAACCTTCATAATAGAGCAAATGCCCTGCCGCATCACGCACCGCGCGTGAGTTTCCCGAAACCCACATGGTTTTTCCATCTTTGCGCAGGACTTCAAATTCAAATCCGCGCACCTGACCTTCTTCCCGCAAGATTCTATTAAGCTCATCCCGGCGGTGTGGGTCGCGGTAAAGCTGTGTGCCGATATTTTGAATGCTGGAGATCAATTCCTCGGGCGATTCGTAACCCCACATGTTCGCCAGCGCGGGATTTGCAGCCAGGAATTTGCCTTCGGGCGTGGATTGGTAAATTCCAACAACGGACTCATTGAAGAGGGTGCGATATTTTTCTTCTGCTTGCTTGCGTTCGGTGATATCTTGAGCTGTGCCGCGTAATCCCAAAACCTGGCCGTTTGAGTCGCGTTTGGCTTCACCACGGGCAAGGATCCATTTGCGGGTTCCATCCGTCCGTACCTGTTCCACTTCAAGCGCGTACGGCTCGCCGGTTTCCATGCTTTTTTTTACTGCCTTATCCAGCCGCGCGGCGCTTTCGGGTGAGTAGGCTTTTAAGTGTTCTTCGTATCCTGGCGGCGGCTGGCTCGAATCAAAGCCATAAATGTGATAGTACTCTTCGGACCAGCTGATTTTATTGGTTCTTTCATCCCATGCCCAACTGCCAAGTCTCCCAACGCGTTGTGCTTCTTTGAGTTCCGCCTCGCTTTTAAAGAATGCTTCTTCTGCTTTCTTGCGCTCGCTGATATCTTCAATGAACCCTTCATAATAGATCACTTTGCCCGTTGCATCCTTTATGGTGCGTGCCTGGGTGGATGTCCAGATTTTTGATCCATCCTTCCGTTGATTTTCTTCTATGAAATTAATCACATCCCCATTTTCTGTTAATAGTTTTAGAAATCTTTCGCGGTTTTTGGAATTCGTATAAATTTGTTGGGATATATTTTGAATTTCAGCAACCATTTCCTTGGGCGACGCGTAGCCGAACATGGCTGCCATTGCTGGGTTGACCGTCAGGAAGCGGCCTGCAGGTGTGGAGCGAAAGATGCCGACTACCGCTTGATCGAACAGGTCTTGATAATTCTTTTCAACGGTCTGGATCTTATCCTCGTTGTTTTGCAGGCGGAAATTGTTGCGGTGGATCAACCAATAGAGGATCAGGCCGGTCACCAGCACATAAAGCCAGCCCTTATACATGCTGATCATGGTCAGCGTATGGATGTTCTCTGACAAAATTGCTGCAATTTGGTCGGAGAATAAAATCCAAAGCCCGCCGATCAGGCAATAGAGCGCTGTGATCCGAAGGGCATTTCGGTCCAACTTTATTGCTTTGGTTTCTTTTTGGTTTTTCATGTTCATGGTCGCTCCCGTCCGCAGGATAAGTATAAGACGATTTTGAAGAATCCTGCGTAATGATTTCTCAGGGAGAAAGCACGGAAATTGTATAACCAAACCCCTCCTCAACCCGCCGGTAGCACAAGGTTGTAAAGAAATTAAGGCAAAGCCGGATGGCTCACCTTACTTGACATTTTGACTTGTTAGACCTCTTAGACCTCTTAGACCTATACAAAAAACGGGGGACTGGTGAGAATGTAATTTTCAAATTTCCCGAATGGGGTGTCGGCCATGAAGAATTCAAAAAAAGCTTCCAGCTTGCACCTGCGCTCGAGCAGATAATCGATCGCCGCCCGGTTGATCATCGGAACTTCAACGCTGAACTCCGCTCCCCGTTTCGCGGCCTCCGTTTCGGCGTGTGCCAGAATTGCCGGAAAGTCATTTGCATTCATCAAAGCAAACGGCCCGTTGAGATCCCCGAGATACCCGTAACCGGCCACCTCTTTATTGCGCTTGTAAAAATAACCTTTTCGGGTTTCGATCAGCCATGCATGTTCTGCTTCGCGATGAAAGCCGAGGATGGCGTTATCCAGTCGGATTAATTCCCCCATGCTTTGGGCCGAGGCTGTGATCCGCTCGATGACCAGGTCGGTATCCACTTCGACTTTTTCGGCGGGACGCGTAAATGTATGGCATGGGAATAGCGGATAGACTTTTGCCTTCAGATAGCGCTGGACGGCGCGCCCATCAATGGTCGCGAGGATGAAGCGATGCTCGGCCCCATCCATAGGGAACGCACGCGCCAGAAGTTCGCCTCCGACCCCGGTGGATTGGTGTTCCGGCAAAACAAAAAACTCGGTCAATTGTCGCACACCGCTGCGCAGGATCGAGCGCGCAAAGCCGATGACTTTGTCGTCTTTTTCAGCAACCCAGAAATTGTCCGATGTGCGCGCCAGGTGTTGGAACAGCGGTTGCCGCTCCTCTCGCAGATTTTGGATCACCTGCGGGTTATTCCCGCCGCTGATAGGCATCACGCCCAAACGGTCGCCCAAATCCATGATGGATCGGTGGAACACCTCGAATGTGTTTTGAGAATCGTCAAGCGTGCCGCGTCGATAGATGATAGACATGGTTCCTCACTGGCTTGATTTTCGCACGGATTTCGTTTTCTGTCCTGGCATTTCCTATATTTGCTCTCTTGCAAAAGTCCAATAGGAGCAGGGCAGCGCTCCTAAAATCAGGGACCCTTCGTGGACTTCGCGACGTGTACTTGGTGTTCTTCCAAGCAAGCACGCAAAGCG
>PMLN01000197.1 GCA_003158885.1 Anaerolineae bacterium | reverse complement strand
TAGTTCTTTGTAGGCTTGCGCTGCGGGGTTGTTGTTGACGATGTTTACCAGCAACATCTCCTCCATGGCGATCTCCCTCACCCCTTTCTCTTCTCCCAATTTGGGGAGGGGGGCTGGGGTCAGGGCAAGATACTCCTCTACCGTCATTTTGCCTTGATAGACGGCNNGGATTCTGTTTCTCGTACTGGCGGATGATGAGATGCAGGATTTCATCCATCAATCCCAGGGCGTAGATGTCTGAGGCGGGGATGAGGCGGCCGCTCACCGCGTAGATTCGTTCTGCAAAACGGCGCGCTGCGCCAAAATCGAAAAAAACCACGCGGCCATCCGTCGCGAAAAGTGTCTCATCGAACTGGTATTTCTGCCGCGCCTGCCGTGTAATATGGAATTCAAACAAAGGTTTCATAACCTCAATGATATACCCTTTATGGAATTCGAGTATACTTTTGCTGTTCCATGTCTACCCTCGATCCTGCCCTGATTTCCTTCACCCTGCTTACGATTATGTCGGCCTTGTACTTGCCGGTCATATTCTTTGCCATTGTGCGTGGCAAGGGACAGGAGCTTACTGCCGGGCCTGTGATTCTGTATGCGCTGGTGGGGGCTGGGCTTGGGATCTTTGAAGCATTCTGGCGTGACAGGCGTTTGCCGCAATTGGATGCTCTCGCGTTCGGGGATATCGAAGTTTATGGCGCGCTGGTTCTGGCCTTCCTGATGACGATCACAGCCTACGTTTTCATGCGGCGTTCGCCGGTGGCCTGGCTGATCGTCGGCGGGGTTGTTGCCGTTGTTCAAGTAGTTCTTCTCAACCGGGAAATGTTTTTTCCGCGTGTGGTCTGGTCCAGCGGCGGCCTCATTCTGACCAATGATCGGCTTGGCGTGGCATGGGCAGTTCTTGGCTGGCTGGTCTTCATGATCGGCTCGGCTTGGGCCGTGGGGGATGCGTATCAGCGCTCGCGGCAGCCGCTTTTACGCAACCGCCTGATTTATTGGATTCCAACTTTCATACTGATCGCCATCAATGACGCCTCGAATTTGGCGGGGATGGGCGTAGCGGGTAATCCGCTTCGAGTGCTGGCCGCTGCCCTGATGAGTTATCTGGCGCTCACTCATTACCTGCCGGACGTTCGTCAGATCATGCGGCGCATCCTGGTTTACTTTATCACCATACTTTTGATCATGGTGTTCTACTTGCTGGGCGTGAATTTTGTGGAAGTAATCTCTCAGGCCCGGCCATACTTCAATCCGTTGTTCCTCGGCGCGGTCATCTCGTTGCTGCTGGCTCTCTTGTTTGCGCCCCTGCTGGGTCTTGTCCGGCGGCTGGTGGATCTCTGGCTCAATATTGACCAATATAATGCCGGCCGCACTTTGCAGGAATACAGCGAAAGCATCAGCAATATTCTGGAGATGGAACGGCTCGCCAGCGTTGCGGTGGGCATCATCATGGAAAATATGCGCGTCCAACGCGGCTTTCTTTTTCTTGTGGATCAGAGCCGCGACGTGAACGGCTCGCGGATTTATCAATTACGCGCTGTCCGGAACGCCGAGGAAAGACAGATCATCTCGCTTGAATTGGCTGAGAATGGCCCCATTGCTTCGCATTTCACGCGGAATGGCCGCCCGCTTCTTCAATACGACATTGACTTCCTTCCATCATTTCGTGCCGCCTCGGTGCCGGAACACGAATGGTTCAAAAGTCTCGAATGTGAAGTTTACGTCCCCATTTCATCCAAAAAACAATGGATTGGGATGCTGGCTTTTGGCGCGAAACTTTCGCAGCAGCGTTATACGGAGGACGATCTTGTGACGCTCAGCGCCCTCGGAAACCAGACGGCGGTTGCGCTGGAGAATGCGCGCCTGGTGGATAACCTGATGCGCTTAAACAATGAACTTCGCCGTGCCCGCCGCGAGTTGGAAAACACCAACCGCGCCCTCCAGCGCCTTGACCAGACCAAATCCGATTTCATCAGCATCGCTTCCCATGAGCTTCGCACCCCGCTAACGGTGATCAAAGGCTACACGGAAATGCTCTTGGAGAATCCGGGTATTGATCCTTCTATCCATCAGTTTCTTAAAGGCATCCATGATGGGACTCTTCGCCTGCACGAGATCATGGACTCGATGTTCGACCTTGCGCAGATTGACTCACGCTCCCTGCAGCTTCATCTTCAGGAAGTGGATCTCGCCAATATGATCCAGGAAGTGTGCCAGGCGCAAAGCAAAGCAGCATTGGATCGTCATCTGTCGCTCTCCATTGAACTACCCGTTCTTCCCAGCCTGATAGCCGACCCGAACAGCTTGCGAAAGATCTTCCAGCATTTGGTGAATAATGCCATCAAGTTTACGCCGGATGAGGGCAAAATCACGATCACAGGCCGTGTGGTTGATGCGCGTCCGAGTGATTTGCCGAAGGGCGGCGTTGAAATCATTGTCAGTGACACGGGTGTGGGTGTCGAACCGAATTTCCGCGAATTGATCTTCACCAAATTCTATCAAACGGGCGACTTGGCCAAACATTCCACCAGCAGGAGCCGGTTTAAAGGCAGCGGTTCAGGGTTGGGATTGGCGTTATCCAAAGGCATCGTTGAGGCTCATAATGGCCGCATCTGGGTGGAAAGCCCCGGCCACGATGAAGTTCATTTTCCGGGAAGCCAATTCCACGTTCTGATTCCTTTAACCAATTCCACCGTGAGCGATTCGCTCAAATGAACGTTCCAAAAAGGTAAATTTCTGCCCCGCGCGGACATTGGGAGCAGCGCGCATGTGTTGAGTTGGCTGTTTCACAATCGAAAGCCTGTTTTTTAGACATCTTCTTACATGCTTAAAATATGATTTTTGTCTATTGAAAAATACGGGCGGATTATGTAATATATAAGTAACTGGGGGTATTTGCTACCCCGAAACTGAATGAGGAGAATGGCAATGAAAAAGAATCGTTTCAATTCTGTATGTTTGGCGGTTGTAGCCTTGATTTTGGTTTCGCCGGCTTGTAGTACGTTCCGGACGCCGCCAGTATCCACGCCTACGGCTGTGTCAACCAGCACATCCACCTCGCTTCCCACCGCCACTGCGCGGCCTACCAACACCCTGTGGCCGACACAAACCCCCGACATCGCGGCTACGAAAGCAATAGAAGAAACCAATGCCCGTACCAAGGATTATTTAAGTAAAGGTTATATTTCCACCACAAATGGACAGCTTTATAAATTGGACGACTATAGTAAAGAGTATGCAGAAATCAATTATTTAAGCGGCATGACTTCAACCGGATATGATAATCCCGTGGCGGATTTTATCTTTAGGGCGGATTTTCACTGGGAAAATGCGATCAAGAATCCTGAAACATCCGGATGCGGCCTTTATTACCGTATTCAATCCAATGGGGATTTCTATAGTGTTTATTTGGATACTGACCGGATCGTGATGGGTGGTTACACAGCGGCTTTGAGCCGTTACGTTCAGCGTTTTGGTGTCACCTCTGGAAGCGGCAGGGTCGGTTTTGGCAATCCCGCCGATGCAAATTTCACTCTGATCTTGAATGGGTATATGGCTTATGTGTTGGTGAATGATGAATTTATCGGTTCGTATACGCTTCATACCGATAAGATGCTCGATCCCGGCATAATGGGCTATTTCATTAAATCCGGCACCAATAAGGATTTTGGAACACGCTGTAAGATTACCAATGCCACCTTATGGGTTCCCAACAAATAACCTGAAAATGGCATTTACCAAAATGGACGGGCATAATGCCCGTCCATTTCTTAACCGATGGTTGGGGAACTATGCTTTAGTAATCTTCCGGCAGCCAGCAGCAGAGAACCAGGTCGCGTGCGGCCTTGACTTCATCCATGCGGCCAAATAGGGTCGTGCTGGGCGCATTGTGAAGCAGTTCGGGTTTGGTTTTGGCTTCCTCGGCAATCTTGATCAATGCATCGGCGAAGGCGTCCAGCGTATCCTTGTTTTCTGTTTCCGTCGGCTCGATCATCAATGCCTCGTGAACGATGAGTGGGAAATAATTTGTCGGCGGGTGGAAATTGTAATCCATCAGGCGCTTGGCGATATCGAGGGCGCGCACATCACTGCCGGCAAATTGTCCTTCCACCACAAACTCGTGCATGCAGATGCGGTCGAATGGGACATGATACGTGGAGCGCAGCCGCGCCTGTAAATAATTGGCGTTTAGCACTGCATACTGCGAAACATCTTTCAGGCCTTCCGGACCGTGCATCGTAATATAGGTATAGGCGCGTACCATGCCGCCGCCAAAATGTCCGTGGAAGGCTTTCATGCGGCCGATGGACTTGGCCGGCTTGACAAAGCCAAAGAGCGGAGGCGTTTCATCATCGCCTTCTTCCAGGATGCCGACCAGCGGCTCCGGCAGGAAGTCCGCCAGATGCGCCGCGACGCCCACCGGGCCTGAACCCGGTCCGCCGCCTCCATGCGGGACGGCAAATGTCTTATGCAGATTGAAGTGCATCAAATCAAAGCCAATATCGCCCGGGCGGACAATGCCGAGCAGGGCGTTCAAGTTTGCCCCATCGGCGTACATCAAACCGCCGCAATCATGGATGATCTTGATCACATCTTCGATGTGTTCATCGAACATGCCAACCGTGTTCGGATTCGTGAGCATCATGCCAAACACGGTATCATCGCATTGTTCTTTCAAGGCTTTCAGGTCAACATTACCGCGTGCATCCGATGGGATTTGCACAATTTTCAAGCCCAGCATGCCCGCTGAGGCGGGGTTGGTCCCATGTGCCGAATCGGGAATGAGCATCTTCATGCGCTTTGCATCGCCGCGCGATTTATGATAGGCGCGCATAATGAGCGCACCGGTAAATTCACCGTGTGCGCCCGCTGCCGGTTGTAATGTCACTGCCGAGAAACCGCTGATCTCTTTGAGCCATTCCTGCAATTGATACATCAATGCCAGGTTGCCTTGCACGGTCTCAATCGGTTGTAACGGATGGGTGTATAAAAATCCGGGCAAACGGCAGGTATCTTCATTGATTTTCGGGTTGTACTTCATCGTGCATGAGCCGAGCGGATAGTAACCGCCGTCCACACTGTAGTTGAACTTGCTAAGATGCATGTAATGTCTTACCACATCCACTTCCGCCAGTTCGGGGAGGGGCAGATCTGCTCTAAGCAGGGATGCTGGCAGTTCGGAGCGAGGTACGTCCGGGTTGGGGAAGGTAACACCGGTACGGCCTGGCGAGGATAAGTCGAAGATCGTGGGTTCGACAATTTTTGGGGTCGCGTCAGTCATGGTTCACCTCCGAAAGAATATCCACCAGCGTATCTATTTCTTCTTTGGTGTTCATCTCGGTCACGGCGATCAATAAATGGTTCTTCAACGCAGGATAATCCTGACCGAGGGCATAACCGCCAAGGATGCCGTGCTCGAGCAAATGCGCGTTGACTTCCTCAGCCGGCTGGTTGACACACAGCGCAAATTCATGGAAAAACGGCTCGGTGAAGCACAGGCCCATGCCCTTGATCTTGCTGAGCTGTTCAGCCGCATAATGTGCTTTGTGATAACAAAGTTCAGCGACTTGCCGTAATCCGGTTTTGCCAACGACAGAAAGATAAACTGCCGCCGCCAGCGCCAGCAGGCTTTCGTTGGAGCAAATATTGGAAGTGGCGCGTTCGCGTTTGATGTGCTGCTCGCGCGCGGTGAGCGTCAGAACGTAGGCGCGCTGTCCGCGTGAATCAACGGTTTCGCCGACCAGTCTTCCCGCCATTTTGTGAACGTAGGATTTTTTGGTCGTGAAGAAACCCAGCGACGGGCCGCCGTACCACATTGGAATGCCGAGCGGTTGTCCATCACCGACACAAATATCCGCGCCCATCGCGCCCGGGGTTTTGAAAAGCGCCAGTGCGATCGGATTTGCGACGATACAGACCAGCGCGCCCTGGCTGTGAGCGGCCTCGATCAGTTTGGTGTAATCGTAGACGCGCCCGAAGAAATCGGGATACTGAACGATGACCAGCATTGTGTTTTCATCGATCAGCGACTTCAGTTCCTGGGGGCTTGAATCAAGATCGGCATTTCCATCATCACCGGCCAATTCCAGCTCCATGCCCTGTGTGTAGGTACGGATCACGGCGCGGTATTGCGGATGCACCGTCGGTGAGATCACCACCTTTTTGCGCTTGCCGCGGAATTGGGCATAAGCCATGTTGACCGCTTCTGCTGCTGCGGTCGCGCCGTCGTAATGCGAGGCGTTGGATACCTCCATGCCGGTCAAGGCGGCCATCAGCGATTGATATTCGAAGATACCCTGCAATGTGCCTTGGGAGATTTCCGGCTGGTATGGCGTGTATGCGGTATAGAATTCGCCGCGCCGCAGGATGTGATCCACCACGGAAGGGATATAGTGGTTGTATGCGCCTGCGCCAAGGAAGGAGATCAAATCGCCGCGTACATTCTCGTTGCTGGCGGCAATATCCTCCAGCTCCATTGCGGCTTCCATCTCGGTCAGCGCTGGAGGCATATCCAGCTTTGGGAAGCGGTGCTTGGCTGGCACATCTTTGAATAGGTCATCGAGCGTTTTCACGCCGATGGTCGCCAGCATCGCATCCCGTTCTTTCGGACTTATGGGTATATAGGTCATGGTAATTTCCTCGGGGTCGAAGAAGTCTAACAAGTCTAACAAGTCCAACAAGTCTCACATGTCGACCTGTCAGACCTGTTAGACCTATAAGACTTATAGACTAGTGCGACCTGCCTTCACAGTACTTTCCGTACGCAGCGGAATCCATTGCGTCGCTGACCGCGCCACCTTCAACCTTGACCATCCAGCCCGCCCCATAAGGGTCGCTGTTGAGGGTTTCGGGTTTTTCGGATAGGGCCTTATTGACGGCGACTACTTTCCCCGTCGCGGATGCGTAGGTTTCTGCGGAAGCCTTGACGGATTCCACCGAGGCGATGGGATTGCCCGCTTCGACGGTATCGCCGACGTCTACCAGAATTTCAACGAAGACGATATCGGATAATTGTGATTGGGCATAATCGCTCAAGCCCATCGCGCCGCTGGATGGATCGAACCATTCGTCGGACTTTGTATATTTTAGATTGGATGGAGCATTCATTCTTTGGGTCTCCTCATCGAAATGGAATTTGGCGAATCAAAAAGGACGCACGATATTAATGTCGCGCGTCCTCTGTAAATTGACCTGAGAGATTCATTTAGTCGGATGGTCTGCCGGTCGCATGGTCGTTTGGTCATGGCTACTCGACTATGTGACTATCCAGACTACGAGGCTAAATTTGCACCGTCGGTGTCCCGCGACCACGCGGAACTTTCCAGAGAAATACGGGGCAGGGTCCTTTTGCCTGNNGGGAAGTCAAGAGGAAGAAAATCCCGATTTCTGCTTAGGATCATTCAATACATATTAGCTGTTGATTTGCGCAAAGTATGCCTTTACCGTTGGATCGTTATAGAAAACCATGGCTAAAATTCCGACAACGGCTGAGATTACATCTCCTGCGATGATGGCGCAAATCTCTAGAATGGCGATTGTTTGGTTAGGTTGCACACGCTGAATAGGATCAGATAGGATTTTTATGGCATAAAGAATTTCGAAAATGCCCAGAACCGAGGGCAAAATCGTCACAGGTGAGCAAATCAAGCCGATGCCAAGGGTCCCTAGCACGATTGCAGCTGTCACGCCTAATCCATATAGA
>PMLN01000095.1 GCA_003158885.1 Anaerolineae bacterium | reverse complement strand
TCTTGAGCTGGAACCGGAAGGCCAGTTGGCCGAAGTGTATCACGTCTCCATGCTGGAGGATGTAGCCCTCTTTTCCTATTGGATCGTAATTAACCCACGTTCCGGCAATCGAGCCTTCATCCCTGATATGAAAGGCGCCCTTCTCATCTTGAAGAATGCGGGCATGACGCGGCGCGATGGATGGGTCGTTCAAAACAATGCTGGATTGTGCGGGGTCTGCTCCCAGGATGATCTCGTTTTCAGCCAGGGGGATCGGATTGCCGGTCATGGGTTCAAGAGTCTGCCCTGCAGCCGGAGGGAGGGCTGAAGAGCTGGGGCGGAGGCGGATGAGAGAGGCTGGCGCATGGAGCGGTTTGACGCGTCCTCGGTTCGGGCGGGTGCGCATCTTCTTTTCAAGCGCCGATGTTTCAACTGCCGCCGCGACTGGCTGGGTGAGCGGGTCGGCGTTTACGCGGCGGGCCTTGCGCGCGTGGGCAATCAGGATTTGCAGCCGGCTGATCAATAGGATTAACAGCAGTGCCGCGCCTGCGAATCCGATTGCGCCGTAGGTGATATATTGACGATATTTTGCAAAGATTGCGGCGATCCCGTGGGGTGGCTGGATCACCGTCACCGTCACCGGGATTTCCACGCTGGTCTTTCCCAGCCCCATCAAATCCACCGCTTGCACGGCGATTTTGTGCGCGCCGCTTGTCTTGAAACCGCTTAGATCCCAAATGAATTTATCGAACGGCGGCTTCGTGTTTTTGGCCGCAACCTGGCCGTCCACATAGAAGCTGGTGCTGGCCAATGGCCGCGTATGTCCATCCGGGAACTCGACGATGATATCTATTTCCTGGGTGGCTGGCACGAGAGCTTGTGCATTATAAGGATCATTGGTGGGCGGCTGGCGTGTGATTTGCAGGGGGGGTGAAACGAGGATCGGATTCGGCGGCTGGATATCCACACTAAAAGTTTGTTCTGCGGATTTGATGACGGCGTTCGCATGTGCCACTTGCACGCTCAACGTATGCTGTCCGCCTGCCGCTGCCCTTGATGTATATTTGAGTAAATATAGTTTTCGCAGGGGTGCGAAATAGGTTTCGGGATTTGTAAAGGTTTGCGAGGAAGAAAAATAAAAAGTTCCGCCGGTCTGCTCGGCAAGCTGGCTGAAAGCCGCCGCGCTGGTGGTTGCCTGGAATGCGTCCAAATCGGCCATCCATACGGAAACATGGATGCGGTTTTGGATGGCTCGCTGGATGAGCGGTTGGAGTTCAGTGTCCACATTCGGATCATCCATGTGGGGCGTGATGAATAGCACGGCCCGTTTGACGCCTGAACGGGTTCCTTGCGACGCGGCGGTGTCCAATGCGATGGATAGCGATTGCAGATTCGGCGTGGTCGCATGGAAATCGGGCTGGAACGAGTTCAAACTCACAAGCCAATCTTTGACATTTGCATGTGTAATGATCGGCCCTGCCAGCGTAACCAGGCTTAGGTCATCCTGCAGATTGGCTGCACCTGCTTTTGCCCACGTGTTCAATGCCTGGGTGATCCAGTCAAAACGCGAAGCGCCGGTTGAATCGCGCAATCCGAGTGCCGGTCCCGGGTTGACTGCCACCACGATTTGTGTGGGAATGGTTAACTCGTTTAAGGCCGTAACTTGAAGCGGCTTGCCGTCCTCCAGGATGGTCACAGCCTCGGGCTTGAGTCCGCTTACGAATGCCCCCGACGCGTCGAATACGTCCAGGAAGGCAGAGACGGTTGGAAAGTTGGAGACATCCGCTGGATAGAGAATCGCCTCGGCCTGGCCTTGGGCGCGCACGAGGGATCCCTGCGCGAACAACAGGCACAGACTGAACAGAGCGATCAGGATTTTACGCATGGGTCGGTAAAGCGGCTGGCGTTTCTTCTTCCTGTTTTGGCTTGGTGAGGCGGATGTAGGTCAACGTCCATACGGATTGCAAATACGTCACTAGGATGCCGTTGGCAAACCACGAGATCAGCCCGTAAACGCAAAGGATGCATACGAACGCAGCGATCCAGGGTGTGAGCGAGAAATTCACGTTGTTTGTGTTTCCGATGAAGGCCATGAACAACGGTACGAAGACTGCCAGGAAAGGCAGGATGATGAGGATTGCCGCTGCAATGCCGATCACGACGGTGATTAACCAGATGATCAGGATCGAACCGAGATTCTTAGTCAGCACTTCCCAGCCGCGCCTGAATCCATCCAGGATGGATTTATTTTCAAGCACAATGGCTCGTTCTGCCTGGGTCGAAATAAAGCCGACAAGAACGGCAAGGATGATGATGATGCAGAAAAACACGCACATGACCGGTAACAAGATTAGAAAATACTGTCCGTTGGAACCGGTGTTGGAAAGCGGCACCAACGCGGCCACCACGCCGGCTGCCAGGGCGATGATCGCGATCACGAATGGTGAACCGACCAGGAGCGATAGCCAGAACACGCGCCAGAAATAAGGCAGGCTTTCTTTCCACAATCCACCGAAGGTCAGTTTCTCGGCACCCGCATCTGCTTCCGCCGATCCTTTGATCAAACCGATGCGGCCCATGGTGCCGATGAAGATTTCCACGAGAATGATGATGCACACAACGGCCAGCGCCCCCGCGATGAATTCCCATATGAAGTTTGGACTATCGAACAAACGCCCAAAGCGGGATAAGGCGTCCAGCACTGCCGGAGGCAGGTTCGGCATTGAGCCGTAGCTTCCGTTTCCATTGGTTTGGAAATTGTTGTTGAAACTGAAATTGCTGCTTTGGCTTGTGCCGCAGCTGGCAAGGATGCCGAAAATCCACAGCACTTTGAATTTCCAGAGGATCTTCCATGCTTTGCTTAGAACTTCGCCATAATCCATAATCCCTCCGCCTGAATCGATGAATGCGACAGCCGTTTCGATTTTGCCTTAACGGTTAGTGATCCTCATTGTCTGGCTTGCCTGCTGAAGACGGCAGTTGAATCCATTGGTGTAAACCCGCCCAGGCCAGCAGCAGCCCGCCTACCGCTGTGCCGGTTACGCTGGTGGGTACCCCGGCGATGATTCCCATGACTAATCCCTTGGCAAGGGACGGGCCCCATTCATCCTCCGCCAGATAACGTTGAACGAGCGTGACGGTGATTGCGTCAATGACGCCCACCGTGAACCAAGTGAGTGGCATCAAAAACGGGTCAACGATCTCCAGGGCTTCTACGGCAAAGGAAACGTTGTCGAGCAGGAGTGTGGCCAGAGCGGCCAGCGGGTGCACGGGTGAGGCTGGGATCGGACTGCGATTGATGGTCAGTCGTGGTCGTTTAGGTTCGATTTCGTGGGTCATTCTTATCTCCAATTTTAAACATGGACAATTATAAACCACTTCATTCCCATTCGATTGTGGCAGGCGGCTTGCTGGTAATATCATACACCACTCTGTTGATTCCGTGGACTTCGTTAACGATTCGGTTGGAAACCCGCGCCAAAAGATCATCCGGCAGGCGCGCCCAATCGGCGGTCATGAAATCCTCGGTGGTTACGGCGCGGATTGCAGCCGCCTCCTGGTACGTGCGCTGGTCGCCCATCACCCCGACGGAATTCACCGGCAATAAGACCACGAATGCCTGCGATAATTCCGAGCCTTTGCCGGTCAGTCCGGCCTTGGATAATTCATCCTGGAAAATTGCGTCCGCCGCGCGCAGGCGCTCCAAACGTTCGGCGTTCACTTCGCCCAGGCATCTCACACCCAGGCCTGGACCCGGAAACGGTTGTCTCCAGACCATTTGCTCTGGCAGTCCAAGCGCTTCGCCCACCGCCCGTACTTCATCCTTGAATAAGTATCTCAGTGGTTCGACGAGTTCGAATTGCATATCCTCTGGCAGCCCGCCGACGTTGTGATGGGTCTTGATGCGTTCTGCTTTGTTTCGATCCGGTGCGGAGGACTCGACCACATCGGGATAAATCGTTCCCTGCACCAGGAATTTCGGCGAGCCGAGTTGTTTTGCCTGCTCTTCGAACACGCGTATGAATTTTTCGCCGATGATCCTTCTTTTTTGCTCCGGTTCTGTAATGCTTTTTAGCGCTTGGACGAATTCGCGGCTGGCATCCACGGCGATTAATTCCGTCTGCATCCTTTCGCGGAACGTTGTGATCACCTGCTCGCGTTCGCCTTGCCGCAATAAACCTGTATCTACGAACACCGCCACCAGTTGATCGCCGATTGCCTGGTGTACCAGCGCCGCTGCCACCGACGAATCCACGCCGCCGCTCACTGCTGCCAGCACACGCCGCTCGCCGACCTGTTTTTGCACGCGGCGGATCGTGTCTTCGATAATGGAAGCCGGCGTCCAATCCGGCTTTGCCTCGCAAATCTCGACTGCAAAATGTTTGATGACTTCTGCCCCATGGGGCGTATGTTTCACTTCGGGATGGAATTGCACGCCGAAATATTTTCTTTGCATGTCGCCGATGGCCGCATATGGGCTGTTTCCGCTTTTCGCCAGCGCAATGAAGCCCTCCGGCATGTGCGTGATGCGGTCGCCGTGGGACATCCAAACTGTGGATAAGACCGATAACGCGGAAGGCATCAGCGGCTCGATCGTTGCGGGGCCGTATTCGCGTTTTGCAGATGCGTCCACTTGTCCGCCTAATGCGTGAGTCAGCGCTTGCATTCCGTAGCAGATTCCGAGGATCGGAAGGCCTGAATCAAAGATATATCTTTGAAGGATCGGCGCATTGGGTTCATAGACCGACTTTGGCCCGCCTGAGAGGATGAAACCTTTTGGCTGGATGGCTAACACGGTTTCAGCGGGCGCATCCCACGGAAACAATTCACAATAGACCTGCGCTTCGCGCACGCGCCGTGCGATCAGTTGTGCATATTGGGAACCGAAATCAATGATGGCTATTGAATTCATAAACATATTCAAGGTCTTTGATCCATTGCTTGCGGATAATTGCTCATGGCTCGCAGAATGTGATCTTTGTTTCATCCATCGCAGCAATGCACGCCAGCGATTCCACGGGCAGGTTTAAATGCTTGAGCTTCTCACGTCCCCCTTCGAAAATTTTCTCGATCAACGCGCCGATGCCCACTACTTTGGCTCCTGCGGCTTCTGCCAGGCGGACAAGCCCGAGGATGGTCGCGCCGGAAGCGAGGAAGTCATCGATGATTAAAACCTTTTCCTTGCCTGTGAGATATTCCGGCGAGATGATTAATTCCACCGTCCGGCCTTTGGTGTGCGAGGGCGCCAGCGTGAGATAAACCTGGTCGGGCATGGTGATCGGTTTTGTCTTCCGCGCGTAGACCACCGGTAGGCCGAGATGCAGTGCCGTGGTCAGTGCCGGTGCGATGCCGGAGATTTCGGCGGTCAACACTTTGGTCGCGCCGAGATGTGCGAAGCGCCGCGCGAATTCTTTCCCGCAGGTATCCATCAGCGCCGCGTCCACTTGATGGTTGACGAAACTGTCCACTTTGAGGATTCCACCAGTCAGCACCTGCCCGTCGCGCAGAATGCGGTCTTCCAGTTCCTTCATGATCTGCCTCCCGAAATTTTAGTATGGACATGTTCGATTTTACAACACTCACGCTCTCCCTGCCAGTTGAGTTCTAAAACTTCGGGTTACCCTGGATGGCATCGAAAGGAATGGGAGCATGGCCGGATGCTGCAGGCGTGCACTCGATCGTCAATAGATCAGCGGCAAGAACCGAAACCGGATAAGCGTCGGTCGCCTGGCGCGCAGCCAGCTTGCCACCCAGAAAGACCGCACGTAGATTCTTTTTATCTGCCAAGCGTTTCAAATCATCGAGCGGGTTTTCATCACAGATCAACAAATCCGCACACTTGTCTTCTTCAACCGTACCAACCCGGTCATCCCAGCCGAGCGCTTTGGCTGCACCGAGCGTGGCCGCAACCAGTGCGTCCATTGGCTTCATGCCCGCCTGTTGCATCCAATAAACTTCCAAGCCGTTCTCACCGTGAAAATTGAGCGGCGTACCGGCATCGCTTCCCATCGCGATCGGGACGCCTGCTTGATACGCCAGCCGCAGCGATTGAATGGCCGCATCCTGTGTTTCGATCATCTTATCCACGATCCATTGCGGGATATGGGAGCGGTCGCCGTTGATCACATCCCAACCCGGCTTCAGCGTTGGCACCAAATAAGTGCCGCGCTGCTTCATCTCTTCGACCACCTCCGGCCCTTGATATAGGAACGTGCCGTGTTCGATGGAATGAACTCCGGCTTGCACGGCTTTGCGAATGCCGTCAATCCCATGCGCGTGCGCTGCGACGCGTTTTCCGAATTTTGCCGCTTCTTCCACTGCGACGCGGATTTCATCTGCGTTGAAATGCGTTGCCCCCGGCAGGCCGTCTTCCACCAGCACCGCGCCCGCGACTCCCAGCTTGACCAGGTCGGCGCCATTCTTGATTTGTTCGCGTGCGGCAAAGGCTCGCACCCCGTGCCATCGATCAACGTTACATTTTGAATCAAAATGATTGGGCTCATATGGAAAAGTATAGCGATTCTCATCGAAACAATCAATGCCTTGACGGAAACCTTGCAGCAGGGTAATCTTTAAAATATGATGCTTCCTGAACTTTTCTATAATGCCAAAGCCACGCTCGGCGAGGGCCCCGCCTGGGATGCCAAAACCCAGACCCTGTATTGGGTGGATGTCCTTGAAAAACGCGTCTATGCCGGATCGAAGCTTTTTATTCAACTCGATGATTATGTCGGATGTCTCGCCCCGCGCAAGGATGGCGGCCTGGTCATTGCCCAGCGTTTCGGCTTCTGGAATTTTGAGCCGGATACCAATAAACTGATTACGCTTGCCTCTCCGAAAGGCGAACCCTCCAATAACCGTTTCAATGATGGGAAATGCGATCCGCGCGGGCGTTTTGTGGCCGGTACCATGGATCACAACGAGCAGGAAGCCAGCGGCTCGTTATATTCGCTTTCCGTGGATGGGCGCGTCAAACGCTTGCTGAAGGATGTCCGTATCTCGAATGGCCTTGCCTGGTCGCCTGATTGCAAGACCATGTATTTTATTGATACACCTACCAAGGACGTTAAAGCCTTTGATTACGATTTGGAGACCGGGCAAATTGCCAATCCGCGTGTCATCATTCACTTTGCCGATACGTTCGGCTGGCCCGATGGCATGACTTCTGATGTGGAAGGTAATCTTTGGATCGCCATGTGGGGAGGCGCGCGCATTACCCGCTGGACGCCCAAGGGTAAATTGCTCGAACAATTTGCCGTTCCCGCCCTGCAGGTCACATCCTGCGTTTTTGGGGGAGCCGATATGGATGAATTATTCATCACCTCGGCCCGCGTGGGCATGGACTCCGCCTCGCTCAGAAAGTACCCGCAATCCGGCGGCGTGTTTCGGATGAAGACGGATGTGAAAGGAATGCCAACGTTTGAATTTGGAAATTAACTTTGCGACAGTTGATGCCGATAAAAAATCTCCCTATGCGGGAGATTTTTTTGTTGGGTCATTTTGAAATTTTTTCAGGGAAGGGTGGCGAAGTGGGGACGACTTTTTGCCTCTGTTCTTCCTGCACCGTGCGCACCCCGTTTTGAATTTGGCTGAGTGTCTTTTCCAGTTGATCCTGTAAATTCAAAAGCGTTTCGACGATGTAATTATCCGCCTCATGGCGGGTGGCTTCGGCATCGGCTCGTGCCTGGTTGATGATTTGTTCTCCGCGGCGCTGGGCTTCGACCACGATATTATCCTTCATCGCCATTTGCTCGGCTTTTTCACGGGCAAGCGCGATCGTACGCTCCGCCTCTTCCTGGGCCTGGGCCAAAAAGCGGTCGCGCTGGCCAAGGATCTGCTGTGCCTTCTTTACCTCATCCGGAATGACGATCCGCATCTGGTCAATGATCTCCAGCATGCGGTCCTCGTCAATGACCACGTTGTGAGTAAAGGGCACAGCCTTGGCGTTGTTGAACAGTTCTTCCAAACGGTCGATCAGTTGCAGAATGTCCATAGTTTCCTCCGCCTCGCTTGGCGGGAATATCTTATATTATATATCAATCTCGCAGGGCGTTGGGAGGGGAGTGGAGTTCGCCCAAACCCAGGATTTTCTCCTTCAGCGCGGATTCCACATAAGGCGGGACCATGCTGGATACGTCTCCGCCCAATGAAGCGATCTCGCGCACGGTGCTGGATGAAAGAAAAGTGTGCTGCTCTGCTGTAATCAGCGCGACCGTTTCGATGTCCGTGGCAAGGCGCTGATTTGCCAATGCCATCCTGAACTCGAATTCAAAATCCGAGAAGACGCGCAAGCCGCGTACGATCACCTGTGCGCCCGCGTTGCGACAAAAATCCACCGTCAAGCCGCTGTAACCGGTCACCGTGATTTTTGGGTTTCGCTTGAAGGCCTCTCTCACCAGGCCCATGCGTTCTTCCGGTCCGAACATCAAACTCTTGAGCGGCCGGTCATAGACTGCCATGATCACCTCATCGAAGAGGCGCGTAGCACGTTCTGCGATGTCGATGTGGCCGTAATGGATTGGATCGAACGTGCCGGGAAAAAGTGCTTTGACCATCCTGATCTCCAACGAACAAAATATGTGTGAACGATTTGTCGCGCAAATCCCGGGTGCGCACAGCGGCATCGGGGAAATCTTCGCGTTCCTGAAATTCTTTGCGCTTCAATTTTCTTGCCTGGTAAACCGGCATGGCATCCTTTAGTAATGGACGTTGACCAGCGTGCCGACCGATGCCCAATTATAGAGCCATTCTGAATCCGGGATGCTCAGGTTGACGCATCCATGACTCATCGGCGTGCCAAAGTTGTGATGCCAGTATGTGCCGTGCAAGCCATATCCCTTGTAGAAATACATGGTGAACGGGACGTTGGGTAAATAATATCCCGGCCCGCTCATATCGGTATATCGCAGTTTGATGTAGATGTGATATTGACCGGTTACCGTTGGATATTGCCATGTGCCGGTGGATACGAGGAACGAATTGACGACCGTATTTCCCTGATACGCGTATACCATTTGCTGCGTAAGGTTTACATCGATCCAGCGCTTGCCGCTGCCTGCAATTTGCGGTTCCAATGTGGATGCCGGGGTTGGAAGGGGCATATTCGTTGCGCCTGCCGCGGTCGGCGTATCGGGTACGATGGCCATTGAAATTGAACCAGAATACGTGGGCGCAGCCGTCGGCGCGGATTCCGTATCCTGCGGGGTTGGCATGGGCGTATCGGTGGGCGCTTCTGTATTTTGCAGGGTGATGGGCGTATCAGTCGGCGCTTGCAGCGGCGTAAGCGTGTCCGTAGCCAATGCCAGCGCCACCTCGGTGGGTTCAATTGTGGTCTGTAATAGGTACTGTGGCGTTGGTGTGGCCAGGGATTCTGCGGGGGATAATGGCGTATAGGTCGGCTTTGAAATCTCAACCTGCGCCCATACCTGGGAATGTGCCTGAGTCGGCGCAGGCATGTTCACAAAGGACGCCCATACTGGCGATGAAATGGCCGACCACGCTGCCACAATGCATAGGATGCAACCGGCGCCGAGCAGCAGGATGGCCAATAGCGGACCGCGTTTTAATGCGGATGGACCTTCGCTTTTTTTCGTTCCTTCGGATGGGCTAGCTTCTTCTCTGATTGATTCCGGTTGGGGATTTTCGACTTGCTGGGACGATGTGCGCAGTCTCTCCGTTGCCCATTCCAACCCCTTACGTGCCCGCGGGCTGTCCGGATTGATCTTTAGCGCGGTCTGGATGTATTCCACGCTGGCACGCGGACTGGCGACCGCCGCCAGGATCAGCCATGCGTCCTCCATTTGAGGCGCCAGCGAGGCCGCCTGTTCCGCCCATTGACGCGCCTCCGTTCGATTGCCATTGCGAAGAGCCTCGCGTGCCTTTTCAACCGATAAACGAGCATCATTAAATTGAGGTTTCATGGTGTAAAAGTCGGTGTGGGTGTGGGTTCGATATTTTCGTTATTGACAAAACAAAGGATGCCATTAACAACCCCGTCTGCCACCTGGTCAGTGTGTTGGGTTAGGATTTCCTGGTCCAGGTTGAGAAAGCCTGTTTCGATGATCGCGGCTACCGTA
>PMLN01000154.1:7926-8054 GCA_003158885.1 Anaerolineae bacterium | reverse complement strand
GAGAACCATGTATCCAGCACATCCGGGTCCTGTGTAAGTTTGGCTGAACCGCACGTGCCGCACTTCGTCGGGTCCTGGCGGCCGGTGGTCATGTGTCCGTCGGGGCAATACCAGACCGGGATGCGGTG
>PMLN01000154.1:0-7866 GCA_003158885.1 Anaerolineae bacterium | reverse complement strand
GAACGCGGGATGGTCGTCATGTATTTTTCTTCCTTGATCACCAGCCCGGCCTTCTTCATATCCGACCACAGCTTCTCGCGGCATTCGAAGCGATCCAGTCCCTGGTACGAACCGCCGTTCTCGTTGATCTTTGCCGCCTCGTCCAATATGGATATGACCGGCAGGTTGTGCCGTTGCGCGATGGCATAATCGTTCGGGTCATGCCCCGGCGTGATCTTTAATGCTCCCGTGCCGAACTCGCGCGCTACATAATCATCGGCGATCACGGGAATTTCGCGTCCCATCATCGGCACAATGACGCTCCTGCCGATGTATTTTTTGTAACGCTCATCTTCCGGGTGGACGGCTACCGCCGTGTCGCCCAGGATCGTCTCGGGGCGGATGGTCGCCACGGGGATGTATTCATCCTCTGAGACCCTAAGGGTCTCGAAGACCCTTAGGGTCTGATGTGTCTGGGGTACCAATTTATATTTGAAATAATACAGTTTGGCTTCCTCTTCGCTGTACTCCACTTCCAGGTCCGAGACGGCCGTCTTTAGTCCCGGCGACCAGTTGATCAGGCGCGGCCCGCGGTAGATCAGCCCTTTTTCATACAGGCGCACAAAGGCTTCCCGTACCGCCCGCGAAAGCCCCTCGTCGAGGGTGAAACGCTCGCGCTCCCAGTCGCAGGATGCGCCCAATCGCCGGATCTGGTGGGTGATCATGCTTCCGTATTTCTTCTTCCAGTCCCACGTGCGCTTGATGAATTCTTCGCGGCCCAATTCTTCGCGCGTCACTTCCTCGGTTCTGAGCAGATGGCGTTCCACCATTAATTGCGTGGCAATGCCGGCGTGGTCGGAACCCGGCACCCACAGGGTTGGGATGCCTTTCATGCGGTGATAACGGACCATCAGGTCTTCCACGCTGACGAACATGGCGTGGCCCAGGTGCAGTTCGCCGGTCACATTGGGCGGCGGGATCGAGATGACGAAGGGTTTGACGTTCGGGTCGAAACCCTTTTTATTTGGGTCGTTCCACGGCTTGAAGTAGCCGCCTTTTTCCCACATCTCGTAGATGCGCGGCTCGGTGGCTTTGAAATCATAGGCTTTGGGTAGTTCGTGTTTCATTCGGTCTCCTTGGGTATTGGGGTCATCCTGCCGCCAACACCCTGCGTTCTTTCAGAGTCGCCCGCTCCGATTCCAGGAGGGGCAGAGTATTCCTCGCCAGTATTCGATGGTCGAATATCGAATTATCTAATATCGAGTATCTAATATCGAGTATCAAATATCGGCTCTTAAACCAAAAACGCCTCGTCCAGGATGAGGACGAAGGCGTTTGCTTCGCGGTACCACCTCAATTCATTCTTTTACCTTAGTGACCTTTGTGTCCTTCGTGTTTAAAAGAATGCTCTCTGTAGCTGACCATTATCAGCTTATGCTGTAACGGGCTTTCCCGTGACGTTCTACTTTGTTAGCCATCAATTTTGGGCTGACAGCTGAACGCTGAAAGCTGATTGCTAACATTTCTTCGTCATTTGCTCCAGACGACTTCGGCGCCGTTTCCCTGCGGATGCTTTCACCGTTCGCATCCTTCTCTATCAGGTCATGGACGCTTACTACTTCTGAATGGCTGGGATTATACGCGCCAACGCGGGGAGAGTCAAGAAGTGCGAATGCGTCGCACCTAACGGGTTGGCTCATTCTGCTAAACGGAGAATCTCACCGGTTTGAGAATCCCGTTTAACATGGTGCGACGCACTACTTCTCGACCAGTTCGAGCAGTTGCGGCAGCGTGACCCCTTCCCCCTTCCCCCTTTTCCCTTTCCCTTTTTACTTGTTCTTCAGCCTCCCCAACAAACCTCGAATTGCAGACGCGATTTCATCGGGCAAACCATCGAGATTTGGCTCGCGCTCGCCGACCAGCACGCGCAACAACACATTGCCTAACTTGCTATTGAGTTCATCGCCGGAGCGCCCCATTTGCTGGAAGGCCGTGAACAACTGCCCGCCCAGTTCTTTATCACCTCCCGCCGCGCGCTCGACAAGTTCAAGTAGTTGCGGAAGTGTCACTCCCTGTTGTTGCTGTTGCGCTTGACCGCTAACCGTGGGCGGCTGAACTTTGGCGGCAGATGATTCTTGATTATCATTCAACGCCTGCAAAACATGGTGAATAATAAGTGCTTGAGTTCTCGCTAAACCCTCTGTCAGCAATTCAACATTTCGTTCTCCTGCAATCAAACACTGAAAAGCCTGCGCACCTTTTATCCATTCATCTGCGCCTTGCATTTTTAGATACTCACCTTCCAAATATGCCTTTGCTTTTTCATCGCCATTCGCCGCTTGGATAATTGCCGCAATCAAAGGCTCAAATTGTTTGATTTGCGTATCACTCCCTGCAAACGAAGCAAAGGACTCCTGCTCCTTGCGCCGCCACTCGCGGGCTTCATCCATTTTCCCGCGCTTCTCAGCGATTTGGGCGAGGATATTGTAGGTTTTCCACGGCTCAGATGAAAGATCAAGCTTTTCCTTAATGGCCAGCGCCCGGCGGGCGTAGCTCTCGGCCTCGTCCAGCCGGTTTTGAGCAAGGTAGAGGTTTGCAAGGTTGCTATAAACATTTGCTCCTTGATCTGGTAATAATTTGGCATGTTCCAATGTTCGCAAATACCAACGCTCCGCCTCCTGCGGACGCCCCGTGCTATTTGCAAGGTTGGCAAGTTGGTTGCAAGTTTGTGCTGCGCCTTCAGGATGACCAAGATTTTCTTCAATTGCCAGGCTTTCCTTGTAACACCGCTCGGCTTCCTCCCAGTCGCGGGCTTCCTCTGCCACTATGCCCAACTGGTGCCAGGCAACGGCTTCCATCTGGTCTTCGCCCATGCGCTGAAACAGACTCAAGGCCTCAAGGTGGCGTTTGCGGGCTTCGTTCAGGTCGCCTTGTTGCATTGCCAGCGTGCCGAGTTGACCGAGGTCAACACCTTGGCCGCGCTCATCGCCAAGTTCGCGGTCAACTTGAAGCGCGGATTCGTATTCTTTGCGTGCATTGTCATATTGCCCCATATCCCTAAATACATCTGCCAAATCGGTATGATACGCTCCGATTTGTTTCTTGGTATTCTCTGTCTGTTCCAGCTTCTCCGCCAGCACAAGCGCCCGGCGGTAGGAATCGGCTGCCTGTGAAGGGTATCCCCGCGCACCCAGGCAACGACCGATATAGCCAAGTACAAGCGTCTGGTCGTAGCGCGTGTCATACTCCGCGTCCCCCTCCAGCCGTGCCAACAATGCGCGGAAAACCTTCTCCGCCTCGCCCGCGTGTCCCTGTTGCCGCAGCCTCTCCCCGCGCCCTTTTTCCATCAGGTACTCGCGCTGGGTGATCTTCCCACTGCTCACTGAAGACTGATCACTGATTACTTTCTCCACTAAAGCCGCGATCTCATCCCTCTCCCGCCAGCGGCCAAAGACATCCAGAAACCGATTGATTCTGTCCGCAAAAGCCACGCCTTCATCCAGCGCGCCCGCCGCAAGAGCCAGTTTCAAGGCGCGGCGCAGGTTGGGCAGTTCGCGCGCAACAATATTACGAGCTTCGATGGGGTGTTGGGTGTCGAGTTGATAAAGTTGCATGGCAAGTTGATAATATTCTTGCCAGTATTTGGTAATTTGTAATGGGTAATTGGCTTGGCTTTCGGGCAGGGCGCGCAGGTAGGGCACGAGGGTTGGATGAAAATGCACGAAAGGAACGGTGACACCAAGAATTTCTTCCAAACGAATGAGCGCAATGGAAGTCAATTGTGGCTTGAGCGCATTCCATTCGCTTTCAGGAATTTCACTGACAGCAAGTAACATATTTTCCATTGCCCCGCCTTCAAAGACCGCCAAGCGTGTCAGCAGGCTTCTGGCGTCTTCGCCCAGGCGGTCAAGCGAGAAACGCAGGCTCACTTCCAGCGATTCGTTGCGTTCCTTGGCATCGCCCACTTTTATGCTCGGCAAAATTTGCTGGTATTCTTTCACCAAATCTTCGGCGCTGTACTCGCGCAGGTGTGGTAATGCCAACTGCAATGAGAGCGGATGACCTTTAAGGAAGTTCAATAGTTCTTCCAAAGGAACGCGCGGCGGGCGTTGGATACTGTGCGCTTCAAGGATGGCCGAAGCCAGTTCGAGCGCGTCGCTTGCGGCCAGTCCTTCCAATTCTCTATGCAAACAATTCTGGCTGGGTGTAAATGCCGCATGTGGAATATCGGCGTTGCGGGTGGTGATCAATAAGCAGGATCGCTGCTGGTTGAGTAGCGCCGCATGTTTTTCGCGGCGCGTATCGAAACCTACCCCCAACCATTTTGATGCCGCATCCAATAACTTTTGCAATTCGTCGGGTGCGAGCGGCGCGTTGCCGTTGGGCAGGATGCTCTCGAAGTTATCCCACACCACCAGCGCGGTTTTCGCTTTGAGCGCTTGCGCGATGGCTTCGACCTTATCGCCTGGATGGATCTGGAAGTTGTCCTCCACCAGCGCATTACCCAACTCGTTCAGAACGAAATCAAAACTGGCTCCTGTTTCGAAAGAGATGAACGCCGCCCGCTCAAAAAGATGCGTGCGCGTGAACCAGTCCGCGGCTTGTGTTGCGAGGGCAGTCTTGCCCTGTCCGCCGAAGCCATGCAGAACAACGATGCTTCGCGTGGCAAAGGCACGCTCAAGGTCAAGCAGTTCGCGCGCCCGTCCGTGGAAGCCATGCAGAGGTGCTGGCGGAAATCCACCGCGTTCGTTCTTTGATTGTTGCGGGATTGTATATCTTTGAGAAACGGACGCAGGTTTTCCATCGGGCTTGAAGGGAATTAATTCATCTGCTTGTTGATAAAGTGCGGGGACAAACCAATCCTGGAGTTCAATCTCGATTTCTTTTTGTTCGCGTTGGCTGAAATAATGATTTCGGCTTGGATCTGCCAGCAATTCCATCCGCGCTGTTCCAAGTGCCGTGCTAATGCTTTCGCCTTTTGCAACGGATGTATAGAAGTGCCTGATCAATCTTTTGGATGTTTCAACCAGCACGCTGTAGTTCATGGCAACTACGCCGCCCACGCCTGATTCGATCAGGCGTGCTGCGACGCTCCCAAAAGGATTTTTATCGTCGGGTTCCGCACTTTGGCACGCGTCCAATATCACGAGGGGAATGCCGCACTCATGAAGCAGGTTCCCCAAACGCTCGGCGTCAACCATGTCGTTGCTGTAATCATCTTTTTCAAATAACAGAAAACCCAGCCCAATACCGGGATCATAGACACCATGTCCATCAAAGTGGACAACATGAATGGGTGGTTGTTTTTTATCGCGTATGCGGTGCATTAATGCTGTAACTGTGGGAGGACGTAAAAATTCAACTTCCGCCGCATCGCCAAGCTCTTCTAACGCGTCCAACAGAGGTTCCGCTGAACTGCGCGGGTCAATAAATCCCGCCTTTAGTGGCCTGCTTATAACCATCAGCACACGCACAGGCAATGAAAAATCCCGTATATCGGTGTTTCCTGTCTTCCGCATTCGACGGCGGATATTTACAGGCGGATTCTTGCTGAAAAGATATCCTCCTTCATCTGCAAGCAGTTCCCATGGTAAGCGCAGGATGCGCGGCTCTTTCGTGTCAATCACAATAGAACAATCTTTTCCTTCTTTTCGCCGCTCCATCAATCGTTCATACATTCCCATCGACCGAGGCGATGTTTCAAAGACGGCATTGAATAGATCTTGTCCGCACTTGCGTAAACCTCCTTCAATTCTTTCGATGCGACTGTCTTCTTCTTTGTGGCGATATTCCCACGAACGTTCTACGTACCATCGCAATTCTTTCAAGAAGTCTGCAGGAAGGGGATTCTTGAAAATGAATTTTTCTGATCGTGCGTCGACAAAAGATACAGCTGTCGGTATAGGTGTTTCAAAATCAACAGTCTGGTCTTCCAATTTGTCGAAACTAATAACAAGTTGATCATCGTTTGAGTTCATTGACTATCCTCCACGTTCTCCAACTACAAAGCGCAATCGTTCCGTGTCAAATTCCGGTGGCATAAGGAATAAACGTCCTATGCGGTCTTCTACTGTTACATTCAATTCAAATTTAGCCAATGCGGTTTTTATCTCTGGTGGCAAGGTCACGATGGCAAACATGCGCCGGCTTCCACTCAAAGGATATTTGGCATGTTCCGTATATCGCCAGCACAAGCGCGACTCTTGCAATCCTTCCACGTGCACAACGGGTATGACTTTTCCGAAATCAATCGTTGTTTCTGCCTTTGCCACGGAAACATCTGCAGTGCCGAATTTGAAATCAGGGCCAATACCAAGGGTGACAGAATCATTCTGTTCCACAGTTTGCTCGCGTGGATAAGCGTCAAATACCACTGCCTGCTTTCCGCCCTGTGTCCCGAGTGACAGGCAAAAATCCGCCGAGGTCACTTTCATATTTCCACGCGGACTGAGTGTGAAAGCAAGTTGTAGAAGATAAAAGCGATTACTGCCAATTGGCGGTTTCCAATTTCCGCCCAACATTTCCCCATCTGCCCATTGAAAGGGCTGACCAATACTGGCAGAGATGGTGTCCACGCCGCGATATGCTGGCGTGGGCGCTTCCAAAGACCCATCCCAAAGATTTTGTGCTTGAACAGAACTGGAAATGTACATCCTGACCTGCCTTTCCACTAACCTTGCCTGAGTCCGATGCTTGGATTATAGACCCGTTTTTAGTTTCCTGGTTCTTTGGGACTTGCCGTGATTCTGAATAAAACGACGCGGCTTTCGTATGAATCGCCAAAAAGGTTCAAAAAAATCCGTGTTCTTCCGTGAAATCCGTCTAATCCGTGTGCGAAAGGTTTTTGTCTAAGTTTTTTCCTTCGTGCCTTTGTGTTTAGTTTTTTCGACGCCCCGTTATTTTCCCTCCGGCAATACCAGCGGCACATCCATGAACGGGTGCTTGACCACCTGCACCGGCAGAGAATAAGCCTCGGAGATCAACTCCGGCGTCAGCACTTCGCGCGGCGTGCCGCTGGCCTTGATCTTTCCCGCCACCATCAAGGCTACGCGGTCCGCATAACGTGCCGCTAAATTCAGGTCATGCAGGGCGATCAAAACGGCCAGCTTGTCGTGATGTGCAAGATTGCCGATCAAATCCAATAAACTGACCTGGTATTGCAGATCCAAATGTGCGGTGGGTTCATCGAGCAACATAATGGGTGTGGATTGGCACAAGGCCCGCGCCAACAGCACGCGTTGTTGTTCACCTCCCGATAGCTCGCCCACGCGCCGCTCTGCTAAGCCCAGCGCGTTGACGCGCTTCAATGCCTTGCGTGCGATCTCTTCGTCGGCGGATGAAGGCTGTCCGAGAAAGCCGAGATAGGGCGTGCGTCCCATTAAAACAGTTTCCCAGACCGTGAATGCCGGCGGGAGCGCCACCGCCTGCGGCACTACGGCCAGGTACTTTGCGCGCTGCATGGGAGCCAGCGCATGGAAATCATCCCCGTTAGTATAAATGCGCCCGCTTTCGACAGGAATCACTCCGCTGGCCGCCCGGATCAATGTGGATTTCCCCGCGCCGTTCGGCCCGATCAACGCCACGATCTCGCCGCTCTGCACGCTCAACGAAACCTCCTGCAGCACGCGCCGTGACCCATAATTGACGGAAAGATTCTCAATTCTCAACATAATCATTCCTTGTAGGGGCGCAACAGTGCCGAAAACGGCCTGAGTGCCTGATCTTCCTGCTGTGCCACACCATAAATTACCAATCTCCAATCTCTAATCTCTAATCTCTAATCTCTAATCTCTAATCTCTAATCTCTAATCTCTAATCTCTAATCCCTAATCCCTAATCCCTAATCCCTTTCTTCCAGCATCCACTCTAAGACCGCAACGATTCCAT
>PMLN01000372.1 GCA_003158885.1 Anaerolineae bacterium | reverse complement strand
GTCTAACAGGTCTAAGAAGTCTAACAGGTCTAAGAAGTCTAAGAAGTCTAAAAAGTCTAACAAGTCAAAAAGGATAAGGCTGCTGCTCAGGTTATGGGAGGTTGTCTTATAGGTTGTTCTTATTACGTTTTTCTTTTTACTTTTTTCGTTTTATTTCTTCCCCCTCACGGACTGAATACAATTCGATACACCTTGTAATCAGTTCCGGGAATGCTCGCCACCCATGTAAACCTCGGATCTGGCTTTTGACCCGTAAATATTCCCTGCAAAGCCGGGCGCGGCGCGGGCAGGATCAGGTACTCGGCGTTGTAATGCTGGGCTACGAAATAAATGGTGTTCAAATTATTGTTCGGGATCATGACCGCTTTGAAGCCGGTGCCTTCATATACATCCCAAACATCCCTTGCCATAATGACGATGTCCCCCGGGTCTTCCGCCCTCTGTTTTGCATCCTGCAGGATGCTGTCTTTTATGGCCGTATAAGATTTGTATTCTTTATCATAGTATGTGTTGTAGTTGTAATTTAGTGAAAAGCCTCGATAACCGCAGTAGGCGATCAGCGCCATCGAAGCCAGGATGAATAGCGGCTTTATTTTCAGATACCGGCTGAACAAATCGAAGATAACCACCGCGATGAAAGGGATCAGAATTGCCAGGCTCTTGGGCAGTGAGCCGGGGCCGGAGAAGCTGGCAATGAACGAATAAAAGAAATACTCCAGTCCTGCGAAGAGCAGCACCGGGAGCAGGAACCTGCTCTTTTCGGTTTTTCTTTGGATGATAAAGATGTCTGCCAACCCCAGGAGAGTAAGGACGGTAAGCACCGGGTCTAGAAAGTTATTCAGGGTCAGCAGGTTGTCGATCGCGACATGGATTCGATTGTCCAGAATTCCTTTGATTCCCCAGGTGGCCCGTAATGTATCCAAAGTCAATGTCTTGCCATAGGCATGGAAGTCTTCGTAATCCGTCAGGAACATCGTGCTGGAGGGTCCCTTGGGCAGGAACGTATGCAGCATGGCATAGTTCTTTAGGAGCATCGGGGAAAGGACTGCCAGGTGGATGCCGGCCGCCCCCAGTCCAAAATATATCTTCTGCTTCCACGGCATGGGCGCGAACAATATGCTTCCTTCCAATGCGATCAGAAGCAAGATCCCATCCTGGCGGGTGAAATGTGCCAGCCCGCTGCTGATGGCCGCCAACAGAAAATAGCGCGGCTGGTTGAAGCCTCGGATGGTGAGATACAGCGCCAGCGCCCCGAATGCCCCAAAGAAGATGTTGGCATCCGTGGTGACCGAAATCCAGAGTTGATAGGGTGCGAAAAAGGTCAATACCCCCGCGCAGACGGCCACCGATTCCAAGCCTGAAAACTTTTTACCGGCCAGGTTGGCGGTCAGTGCCGGGATTAAACTGATCGTGATGGAAGCCAGCAGGGCGTTGAAGACGGATTTCCCCAGCAGGCTCATGGGAATGCTGAGCAGGAAGGAAGTCAGCGGATTCCAAAAATCATTGCTGTAATGCGTGATCGGTACCAGCCCCTCGAAGAAATAAACCACATAATCAATGACCTGCCCTCTGCCATCTACGATATTTTTGGCCAATGTATAGTAAAACGCCGGATCACCATGGCCGGGGGTTTGGGCGAACGTTGCCAGATAAAAGCGCAGGATCAAGCCGAGGATCAGTCCGGCGATGAAGATGCCTGCCCAAATTTGCTTTTCTTTTTTGCTGCTTTGTGCGTTATCTTCTTTTAGAGCGCCCATGCCAGCATTAACCCAATGATCGCAATGATGAGTCCGATATGCAGCAGCAGGTTGGAGCTTGTCAGCCAGAGTGGCGCGGGTGTGAATTGCAGGATGAGGTTCACGATGATGAAAATGATGCCGATCAGCGGCAAAAGCCCTTTACGGTGCGCCAGGTATTCTGAAAGGATATCCAGCAATTTCGACATTACGCTTCCTCTTCCTCTTCTTCCGGTTCCGGCTGGTGATGGGTTGTGGTTTGCCAGGCGGAGAATTGGGCGGCCAACCGTCCGGGNNTCATGGAACAGCGAGATCAACGCCCCTTGTTGGTAGGGCAATCGCACCAGGATGGGTGTATAGGTTTCGTATAATTCTTTTTGGATCAGTTCCAAAAGCTCCGGCAAGCCCGTTCCTTTTTGTGCGGAGATGGCGATGGCCTTCGGGTACTGCCTGGTTGTCTCGCGCGCCGCCTCGGGCTGTTTGAGCCGGTCTATTTTATTCAGCGCCGTCACGGTTGGGATGTGTCCCGCCCCGATTTCTTCCAGCGTTTTCTGGACGGATTGATATTGATTCAATGCGTTGGGGTGCGACATGTCCACGATGTGCAAGAGCAGGTCGGCTTCCGTGATTTCTTCCAATGTGGCGTGGAAGGCCTCCACCAGTGCCGTGGGCAGCTTTTGAATAAAGCCCACCGTATCGGTCAGCAGGGCCTGGTAACCGCCCGGCAGTTCGATGCGGCGCGTGGTCGGGTCCAGCGTTGCGAATAGCTGGTTCGCCACATACACATCCGATTTGGTCAGTTGGTTCAACAGCGTGGATTTTCCGGCGTTGGTATACCCGACGATGGTGATGGTTGGGATGCGCGCGCGCTTGCGCTGCGAGCGATAGCGCATTCGGTGTGCGCGCACTTTTTCCAGTTCGCGCTTGAGGTGTGCAATTCGATCCCGGACTGAACGCCGATCCACTTCCAATTGCGTTTCGCCCGGGCCGCGCAGACCCACCCCGCCGACCGAGCCGGCGCGTCCGCCTCCGCCGCCTGCCTGCCGCGCCAGGTGCGTCCATTGTCCGGTCAGGCGTGGCAGCAGGTATTCATATTGCGCCAGTTCCACTTGCAGCATTCCTTCTGCCGTATGGGCGTGCTGCGCGAAGATATTCAGGATCAGGCCGGTGCGGTCCAGCACTCGCAAGTTGGGGGCCAACGCTTCTTCCAATTCGCGCTGGTGGCGCGGGGATAGTTCATCGTCGAATAAAACGAGTTGCGAGAGGGTTTCTTCGCTCAGCGCCTTGAGTTCGGCCACTTTGCCGGGGCCGATGTACGTTCCCACGAATGGATGGTCGAGCTTTTGTGTCAGTTCGCCTGTTACCTCGAACCCGGCCGTATCGGCCAGGAGCGCCAGTTCGGTAAGCGAGTCTTCCAGGGATAGAAATGTTTTTTGACTGCGCAGCTCGGCGCCCACTAAAAAGGCGCGTTCACGCGGGGGGTGTGTGGGTTGGGGGATTCTCTTTGACATCAGGTTCGGATGCTTGCTTCTCTAGTTTGCTGAATAGCTTGGCGATCTTTGGGTCAATGCGTTCCGTGCGGATCGGCAGCAATATGTGGAATGTCGAGCCGGGGCATTTTTCTTCATCGAAGCCCGTTGATTCAATCCAGATCGTTCCGCCGTGCGCTTCGATGATACCACGTGTGATGGGCAAACCCAGGCCGGGGCCCCCGCCTTTGAATTTGGTTTTCCCGCTGGAATGCAGGTTGATCCTTCCCAGTTGGCCGAACTTTTCGAAGATCTCGCTCTGGTTTTCAGGCGAAATTCCAATGCCGGTATCGGTAATGGTGATTTCGATGAAGCCCGGCAGGCTTCGGCCGTCAATGGTGATTTGCCCCTTGTCCGGCGTGAACTTGACGGCATTGGAAATAACGTTCTTGAAAGCCTGATACAGGCGTTCGGGATCTGCATAGATCCACGTTTCGCCTCCGGGGAAATCTCTGATCTCCAGGGTCTGGCGCCGTTCTTCGATGACGGGTTCCATTTCCCGCTTGAGCAGGTTGAGCAGTTGGTTGATCCAGAGCGGCTGCAGGTTAAGCGAAAGCAGGTCGTTGTCGATCAATGACACATCCAGCATGTCGTTAATGATCTCGTGCAGGCGGCTGATGCCGATATTCACTCCGCTCAGAAGCGTGTCGATTTGTTTGTTTCCGTTTTGTGCCACCAGGTCGCGCATCATGGCCGCATAACCTTCGATCAGGGTCAATGGCGTCTTGAGTTCGTGCGCGGCCACGGAAATGAAATTGGATTTCGAGCGGTCCAGTTTTTCGAGCGTTTGCCTCACTTCCACCAGTTCCTTGGTGATGTAAGCGACCCGCGCTTCCATTTCCAGCCGGGCGATTTTTTCCAGCCCGTAGGTGTAAATGGGCGTGATGGTGGAGAGCAGGTCGAGCGCATCCTGTTCCGAAAGATTCTCGATGGCGATATCGTTTGTAATGGTGATGATGCTGTTCAGCATCTGCGAGACATTCTGCTGGTTTTGCTGCAGGTCCGAGAGGGTGGGCGAGCCGGTCCATTCATAAATGGCCGGGTCGAGCCAGGCCGGGTTGCCCGTCATCACAGCCTGTTCCAGCCCGTCGAAGAACCGGTTCAGTTCATCCTGGAACGCTTCACGCGCGCCAGCAGCACGCGTCAAACTTTGTGACACGCGCTGTAACCAGAGCGGGCGGATTTGGGCAAGAAGTTCCTGTGCCTTCATGGCTTTCTGTCGTGGGAGTCCGAAGTCTCCAGACTTCGGGAAAAGCTATATCCAAGTGTACGCTGAGAAACGTCTTTTGATAATTTCATTTTGATTGAAGGTTTTGCCTGGTGATCCACGTCCATAGTACGTCGCCGACGATTTGCAGGCTGCGCGCCGTGACGTGATCGGGTGTGTCGGCTGTGGTGTGCCAGTACGGATAATCAATGTCAATGATGTCTGCCGCCGGGATGCCAGCCTGCAGGAACGGGATATGATCGTCTTCGATATCATACTTGGTTTGCGTGGTGAAAATATCCTTGTAGCCCATCCCGGCCGCGGTTTGCCAGATGGAATTACTTAACGCGGGCGTGGAGTTTCCTTCGATGGGCAGGCTCAGGTTTTCCCCGCCCACCATGTCCACCAGGATCATCTCCTTTGGCTTTGCGGTCATGTTCGCCGCGAAGGCCTTTGATCCTAAAAGCCAGTCCCAGCCCGGAATGTTGCCGTTGTCTTCCACATCGAAGAAGACCAGCCAGACGGGTACGGAATTTTTGGGCAGTGTGTGCGCCAGTCCCAGCAGCACGGCCACGCCCGATGCGCCGTCGTCTGCCCCGGGTACAGGTTCATGCTGTTTTGCCGGGTCGGGATCGCGATCGGCCCATAGGCGCGAATCATAGTGTGCTCCCAATAGGATTTGCGGCGGTTCAAGCGTGCGATAGGCCAGCAGGTTCTGGATCGGGTGTCCCAGCGCTTCGGATTGCTGGATTTGCACCTGCCAGCCGGCCGATTCCAGTTCGCTGCGCATCCATCCCAGGATTTTGGCGTGTGCGTCCGATCCCGGGATGCGCGGCCCGAATGCCACCTGGGTTTTTACATCTTCCAGGGCCCATTCCCCGTCGAATTTGATGGAAGCCGTCTGCTGTTCCTGGATGAACGCCCGCATATACCAGCCGGATATCAATACCAGCAGGATTCCGATGGCTGTTAAATAGATCGCGATGGCTCGTTTATTCATGCCGGCTCAGAAAGGCTTCGATGTCCACGCTGGCACGCTCCGCATAGGCCTTGCCGCGCTCGCGTTTGCCAACGCGGTTTGGGCTTTCGAGCGGGGGCATGATCCCAAAATTGGCTTTCATCGGCTGGAAATCCTTGAGGTGCGCGTGGGTCACATAGTGGCATAGTGCGCCGAGCATGGTGGTTTGCGGGAATTCCAACGGCTTTTGGTTTTTATGGATGCGTGCCGCGTTCCATCCCGCCAGTAACCCTGTTGCAATGTTGCCCATGTAGCCTTCGACGCCGGTCAGTTGTCCTGCGAAGAGAAGGTTATCGCGTTTGCTAAATTGCAGCGTGGGTTTTAACAGTTTGGGCGAGGCGATGAACGTGTTGCGGTGCATTTGGCCGTAGCGGATGAACTCCGCGTTTTCGAGGCCCGGCACCATTTGCAGGACGCGTTTCTGTTCGGGATAGGTCAGGTTGGTTTGAAAACCGACCAAATTATAAAGATTTCCTGCCAGGTTATCCTGTCTTAATTGAACCACCGCAAAAGGCCTCTTTCCCACGCGTGGATCGCTGAGTCCCACCGGCCGCAGCGGGCCGAAGGCCAGCGTGTCCTTTCCGCGTTCCGCCATGATCTCTATCGGCAGGCAGCCTTCGAAGAAATGTCCCGCCTTGACTCCGCCGCGCATGGCCTCTTCGAAGGCGCGCAATTTGATCCGTTCTGCGTGGAGCAGGGCTTCGATGAAGGCGTAATATTCCTCCTTGTTCAGGGGACAGTTGATGTAATCGCCTTCATCGTTATCTTCCTTCCCATAGCGCGAGGCGCGGAAGGCGGTCTTCATATTGATCGACTCATAAGCCACGATCGGCGCGATGGCATCGAAGAAAAAGAGGTGATCTTCGCCGGTTAATTCGGCGATTTTTTGCGACAGCGCCTGTGAAGTCAATGGACCGGAGGCGATGACCGTCAGGCCGCTTGGGATTTCGGTGGCTTCTTTGCGTATGGTTTTTATGCGCGGGTGGTTTTGTATCCGCTCGGTGACGCTGCGCGCAAAGTATTCACGGTCAACCGCCAGGGCCGAACCGGCTGGCAGTGCGGCGGATTCTGCGCATTCCAAAAGCAGCGAGCCTAATCGCCGTAATTCGTTTTTCAGCGCGCCGGAGGCGCGGTCGGGTTGGTTGGAGCCGAGTGAATTCGAGCATACCAGTTCGGCCAGGTAATCGGTTTCATGTGCGCCGGTGGTGAGCGCCGGGCGCATCTCGTACAGTTCCACGTTCAAGCCGTGCTGCGCGGCTTGCCAGGCGGCTTCACTGCCAGCCAGGCCGCCGCCGATCACAATTAAGTCGGTCATTTAAAAACCTATTGTACCATCCGAGGGTGCTGTATAATCTTAACCATGGACGCGCATCTTAAGGAAGCTTGCCGTTTGAGCGGTGCAGACTGGGCCGCACTGGCCCGGCGTGAGGGCGGTCAGTGGTTGATTCACACTTCCCATCATTTATCCAAACCTGCGCTGCGTGCGCTGAATGATTTTCTCGATCAGGATTCGGCCGCGAACAAACTGGCGGGCGCTTTGAACGGCGGCGCGCTGCGGCCCTTGACCTTGCCTCAGTCCGCAAAACTAAAGGCCTCCAGGCTTTACGTTTTCCCTGTCCCGAAATCTTCCCAGGCTCTCCTGGTTGGATGTCGTCAATTGTCGAAAAATGGCCGCGATCTTTGGCGGCTTGTCTCGGAGTGGGTCGCCTCGGAGCCTCCGCCGGTTGTGGATGAATTCCTGCCCGATGTGCAGGCCGAATTGTCTTACGACATGCCGCGCGCCCTCGACCGCGTTCTGGCAAATTTTGTGCGCCCCGTCAACCCGCAGGGCGCCTGGCTGGCCATCCGGCGCGGCGATACTTTGGATATCGTCTCGCAATGGAACGACCCTAATCGGAACGAACTTTCGCTTTCCATTGATACGAATTCTCTGCTCCGTCATCTGAATCGCACACGTACCGAAATTGCGATTACAAGGGAGGCTGCAGAGTGGGGTCAAATTCCTCATCCGGCCATGAAGCCCAATTCAAGGATTTGGTGCTGCTTTCCCCTGATCGTGGGGAAACGCTTGATCGGCGCTGTGGCGCTGTGGCGTCATTCGGAACTGGATCAGGGGGAGTGGTCGCGCCTGCACGAGATCGCCCTGCGCATCTCTTCATCGGTGGAAGTGATCGTCACCTTTTCCGAGTTGACCAATCACTTGCGGCGGCTTGGCATGTTGAACGATTTTGCCTTGACCATCTCCTCCGCCCAGAACCTGGATCAGATCGCCCGCCGCGTCTTTGGTCTCCTTTCCCGTTCCTTCTCGACCGAATTGATTTCACTTTATATTCCCTCGGCGGATGAGCGGCTGATGCGTGAATTTTTCAACCGCGAGGGCCGCTTCACCATTCAGAGCGCGGCGCTTGCCGGTCATCCCGCCTCCGCCTTCTTGAAAAGCAGCCGCTCCCTTCGTCTCGATGATTCCTCGCCTGCTGACTTCAAGCCTTTTTATTCCGAGGCCCGTTCTGCTTTGATCGTGCCGCTCAAATATCGCGGGCATATGGTCGGTCTGCTTTCTCTCGAGAGCCTGCGCCCGGCGGCCTTTACCCAATACGATGAACATTTGATGGTGTTCATTGCCAGCTATTTGGCCGGGCTGATCGAGTATGGCCGTCTGCGCGAAGAGGCCGAGGCCCGCGCCAGCAATCTCGGCTTGATTCATGAGGTTGTCCAGCAGGTCATTGGCTTGAACAACAAGACCGAGATTGCTCAAATTACCGCCGATCTCGTCGCTCAGTATTTCAGCTACGAATTGGCCGGCGTGATGCTCGTTGCGGATGGCGCAAAGCCTCCCATTCTGGGGCTGGGCGGCTCCAGCGCCCCGATTGTTCGCACCCAGTTGGAGCAGGAGGAGAACCCTGCCCGCCAGGGGGTTACCGGTCGTGTCTTCAACACCGGTGTGAATATCCTCATTAATGATATCGCCGGCGATAAGCTGCATAGATCGCTGCGCGGTTGGAAGCCAGGCTCGGAAATATGTGTGGCTCTCAAGGATGGGGAACAGGTTCTTGGCATTATTGATGTGGAGAGCAGCCGGCAGAATGCGTTTACGAATACCGATTTGATGGCCATGGAGGCTCTTGCCGGTGTCCTCGCTGCGGTGGTTTCCAGCGCCGATCAATATGAGCAGCAATTGGAAACGGTTCGTCAACTGCGTGCCGCCCAGGTTGAATTGAAGGCGCGCATGGCCGCTCAACAGGATACGGAACGGCGGCTTCTGCAGGCCGCCAAGCTGGCGGCCGTCGGAGAAATGGCCGCCGGCATTGCCCATGAGTTGAATAATCCCCTGACAACGGTCACCGGTTTCGCGGAGCTGATCCTCGATGAGACCTCCACGGATACCCCTCACCGCGCCGACCTGGAATTAATTCTCAAGGAGGCCCGCCGCGCCCGCGATGTCGTCAGGCGCCTGCTGGACTTTGCGCGCCAGGGCGAACGGACCCGCTCCAATGTGGATATCAATGAGATCATCGAGGAGGTCTTGATGCTTACCCGCCACTTGATCCATACCAGCGGGGTACAGCTTTCCCTGGAATGGGTCAAGGACGCGCCCTGGGTTTCTGTGGATAGCAACCAGATGAAACAGGTTTTTCTTAATCTCATTCATAACGCCTTGCAGGCCATGCCGGACGGCGGCAGTCTCGATATTCAAACCTTGGTCAGGCAGCGGGATAATCGGAACTGGATCACGGTGGCAGTCAAGGATAGCGGCGTGGGGATCGAAGTGCAGAACAAGGATCGCATCTTCGAGCCGTTCTTTACCACCAAGGCGGATCGGGGCGGCACGGGTCTCGGGCTTTCTGTGACCTATGGTATTGTGACCGATCATGGCGGTACAATCGAGGTGGAAAGTTCGCCCGGTAAAGGCTCGCTTTTTACCGTCTGGCTTCCTTTGTAAACTTCTATGAATATGGGTCTGATCACAATTTTGGTTGTGGATGACGAACCGGGCATCGTCCTGCTTTGCAAACGGTTGCTCGGGCGCGCCGGCTATATGGTTCATGCCCTGACGGATCCAACCCAGGCCATGGACTGGCTCAAAGAACACGCCGCCGACCTGTTGCTGGTCGACATTCGCATGCCCGAGGTGGATGGCTTTGAATTGATCAAGTTCGCCCGCCAGCTTCAGCCCGATTTGGCGGTGCTGGTCATGACCGGTTTCGGCACGGTCGAAACGGCCATTCGTGCCCTCCGCCAGGGTGTGGATGGGCTGGTGCTCAAGCCTTTTCAAAACGGTGAAGAGTTACTCCAGTCGGTTAAACTGGCTTTTTCGGATAGCCAGCAAAAGCGTGACGCGGCGCGCATTAATGCCCTGCGGCCTTTGTTCACGATCACCGAATCTTTGTTTTCCGAGACCCGCCAGGACTCCTTGTTGGATCTGATCATCAATGCCGTGCTGGGGCAGCTGCGCTGCAGGCACGCCGCTTATTATCAATATTCGGAGGCGGGGGGCCGGTTTGTTGTTATGAGCAGCATTGGAAAGACCTTGACCGACTTTTTGATCCAGGCGGATGCGGGCGGCGCTCCGATCCTGATCAATGCCGTTGGCCCCGGGAATTCCGATTTGCAGGCCCGCCTGCATAAGGCGGGTTTGGGCGCGGCCATGTTTGCTCCCATTGTCAGCCCCGGTTCGCGCAGCATTTTGTTCGCGGCGCGCGACCCCAACGAATTACCCTTTAGCGAGGCTGACCTCGAAATGTTCCAAATCCTGGCCCGTCAGAGCGCGGCCGCCCTCGAAAATGCGCGCCTGTATGATGAACAGCGCGCCTATGTGCGCAAGATCGAGGAATCCCAGACCGCCTTGCTGCAGGCCGAGAAGATGGCCGCCGCCGGGCGCTTGAGCGCCTCCATCGCCCACGAAGTAAACAATCCCTTGCAGTCCGTGCAGAATTGCCTGCACCTGGCCGGTCGTGAAGATGTGCCGGAAGAGAAACGCAAGGAATATTTCGAACTGGCCCGGACGGAACTGGAACGCCTTTCGCTCACCGTCCGCCGCATGTTGGATTTTTATCGCCCCGGCGCGGCCAGCCCTGAGCTTGTGAATCTCCAGGAATTGTTGAATTATGTTTTGAATTTGATGCAAAAACAGCTTTCGGAACGCGTGATTCGCGTCAAGGTCAATTGGGTCCCCTCCACGCCCTCCATCATGGCGGTGAAAAGCCAGGTTCAGCAGGTTTTCATCAATCTGATCCTGAATGCCTTTGACGCCATGCCCGGCGGCGGTCATTTAACCGTCACCGGCCGGCCTGTGGATGAGGAGGTCGAGATTCTATTTCAGGATAACGGCCCCGGCATTCCGGTGGATCAACAGAAGAATATTTTCGAACCCTTCTTTAGCACCAAGGAGGGCGGCACCGGCTTGGGCCTGACCGTCAGCTATAATATCGTCACAGCTCATGGCGGCAGCCTGGAATTGCTGGCCGAGCATGGGCGCGGCGCGTGCTTCAGACTTTTGCTGCCAACAGGAGGTCGTAAATGAAATCCAATATACTTGTGGTGGACGATGAGAATGTGGCGCGTCAATCCCTGGCCGATATTCTGAAATTGGAAGGCTACAATGTCGCCTCCGCGCCCAATGGGCAGGCCGCCGTCGAGTATGTCCGCACGCATCCGATTGATTTGATGATCGTGGATTTGCGCATGCCCGGCATGGACGGTTTGGAAGTAGTACAGGTGGTCAATCAATTGGCTCCCGATACCGAGGTGGTTTTGCTGACCGCCTTTGCCTCCACGGAGTCTGCCGTCCAGGCCTTGCGTCTCCGCATCCATGATTACCTGATCAAGCCTGCTCCGCCGGCCCAGGTTATTGCCAGCGTCAAGAAGGGACTGGCGCGCCGCGCCGCCAAGTTACAGGCCAAGAGCAGTTCGGGGGAAATCCCTGAAATAGATGAGACCGCCATTGAATATAAACTAAAGGATGGCACCGTCGTGGATCTCTCCCGGCGGCAAATCCGTGCCGGGAAAAAGATCGAGCATCTTACACCCGCCGAAGGCCGTCTCCTGCACATCCTGATGGAGAATGCCGGCAAGGTATTTTCTCATCGTGAGCTGGTCCTGCTGGTTCAGGGCTATGACACCTCCCAGCGTGAAGCGCCCGAGATTTTGCGCCCGCTGGTCAGCCGCCTGCGCCATAAGTTGGAAAAATTCCCGGCTCTCTCCGAGCGCGTGGCCAGTGTGCGAGGTACAGGCTATTTCTATGAGGGAGAAAAGTAAAGGATAAGAGATATTAGAAATTCGATATTAGATATTAGAAATTCGATATTAGATATCAGATATTAGATATTCGATGGCAGAAAGGCTCTTACCTCGATGAGAAGTTTCTAGCAGGGAAAATCAATTCGGTTGCGTGCTGTCAAGCTCGAAGATTGGAAATACTTCGTCGAGTGGGATGATGACTTTCATGAATTGCGATATCAGAAGGTCAATGTGACAATTCATGCCTTCAATGAAGGCTCGCTTGCATTGCACAAGAAACTCGGCTTTCAAGAAGAAGGCAAACTCCGCCGCATGATCTTTGCGAAAGGTGAATTCTTCGATGAAGTCATCCTTGGGATGACAGCAGAAGAATTCAGTCGATGGCAGGAAACGGGCTAATGAATGATTAAACTTATTATCTTCGATTGGGATGATGTAATTATATTTGGCGCAAAAGAGGGATACTATCATTGCTATAAGGAGACTTTGAAAGAATTAGGAATAGTGCTGGACGAAAAAGAGATCGATAAAAGAATAGAAAATACGTGGGGCAGTATTGACCGCATATTAAGGGAACTGCTAAAAGAAAATTTAAATCTCATGGAAAAAGCTTCCAAAGTTTTTTATGAAAAAGAATTTTATGGCAATGCCTTTGTCGATTCGCTGCAGGAAATGCAGGGTGTCAACGAATTGTTAATCCGACTAAAAGAAAAATATAAACTTGCTGTTGCGTCCGGGAATAAACCCGACATGATAAAAGATAAGATCATGCCTAAATTCCATATTCCAAATGTCTTTGATCAAATCGTATCGGTTGGCGATGTTTCTGTTGGAAAATCAAAACCAGACCCTTATATGCTTCAATTAATTCTTAAAACGCAGGGAGTCTCCAATAGACAAACCCTATTTGTTGGCGATGCAAAAAGCGATGTGTTAATGGCGAAAAATGCCGGTATTGAACCGGTGGTCGTCCTGACCGGTCTGCTTTCAAAAGCCCAGGCGGAGGCTCTTGGAGTAAAACATATTCTTTCTGATGTAACAAAAATCGAAGAAATTCTTTCTTGAAACCCCAATTGCTTTGCAAGTTTATGCTTTCGGCAACGTCCCCGCCGCCGAGGACGGCGGCTTGAGCAAGGGGGACGCCGCAAAGAAAACCTTTTAGACTTCGCGTTCTTCGTTGCTTCGCGGTTCGCTCTCTACTTTGCGGTTCTCTCTCCGCCTTTGCGAAAGCCCGTCCCCCATCCCCTATCCCTCATTCATTGGCAAACTCTTTCAGGAAAGCATCCACCACTTCGGGATCGAAATATATTCCGCTCTGCTCGCGGAGGTATTGCAGGGTCTCCGGTTTGCTCCAGGCCTTGCGGTAGGGACGGTCGCTGGTCAGCGCATCCCATACGTCAATGATCGCAAATATTCTGGCCGCCAATGGGATCTGCTGCCCCTTCAAGCCTTGAGGATAACCCGTGCCATCCCATTTCTCGTGGTGGCTGTAGGGGATATCCAGGGAGAGGTTCAGATAGGCAATGGGGTGGAGCATATCGTAAGCGAACTCGGGGTGCTTCTTCATGATGAGCCATTCTTCATCGGTCAACTTTTCGGTCTTGAACAGGATGTGATCGGGCACACCCAGCTTGCCGATATCGTGCAGGAGGGCGCCGCGCCGCATGCGGGTGATTTCATCATTGCTGAGCTGCATGGCTTTTCCCAATTGGACGGCCATCCCGGTCACGCGCTGGGTATGGCCGGCGGTCTCTTTATCGCGCAAGTCCATGGCCTGCGACCAGCCCTCAATGGTGGCTTCGTAAGCCACAGCCAGTTCCATATTGGCGCGCTGGAGGTTTTCAAACAATTGCGTGATATCAATGGCGATGGCTGCCCGTTCAGCCAGAGTTTCAAGAAAATCGCCCCAGGCCGGGTCGGGGGTGAATTCTTTGCGATGAAAAACGCTCATTATCCCTTTGACTTCCCCCTTCGAGATCAAGGGGACGGCATCCATGGACTTGAAGCCCTCCCCCGTCCAGAGTTTGGAAAGGAGCGGCTGCGGCCCTCTCTCCTCAGACTCACGAACGTGGACCCTCTCCCGTTTCAGCACGGCTTCACCGGCAATACTATCTCCTAATTTCAAGCTGGCTATCTCGACGATATGAGTCAGGAAGCCTTTGCCGGCAGTGTATTGCAGGATTTGCCGTTGATGAGGCTGGGTCAGAAAGATGGCGGCGGCGTCTGCGTTCAACTGGCTGAGGGTGTGGGTCAATAAAATATCGAGGATGATGCGCTGGTCAAAAGTTCCGGTGATGGCCTGGTCAATGGCGTGCAAAGCCTGGAGTTGTTTCAACTGGCGCAGGGTCTCCTCATGCAAGCGCGCGTTTTCGAGCGCGACCGCGGCTTGATTGGCCAGCGTGCTGATCAGGCGTTCATCTGAAGCGGTGAAAGCCTCGGGGAGTTCGCTTTCGATGCTGACCACGCCCACGATACGATCTCCTATTTGCAGAGGGATATACATGCCCGAATTCAGATCGGGTTCGATTTCGATATAGCGAGAATCATGCGACAAATCGCCGATGCGCACAGCCTGGCGGTGTTGGATTGCCCAGCCGCTCACGCCGTCGCCAACCTTCGTGACCAAGGTCTTGAATCGTTCCTCGATCCTGTGGAATTCCGCCGTGCTCATTTGGGCCGGCAGGTTGAAAGCCAGCAGTTCCAGGCTCTCGTCTTGCGGGTGATACAGGCGGATTGTCGTATGGTGCCAGTCCAATTCCAAGCTCATCAGCTCGATAACCTTCTGTGCGATCTCTTTGGGTGACAAGAGCTGACCCAATGCCAGGCCGCTTTTATAAAGCGTTTCAAGCTCGGCAAGATGCTCCTTTATGGTCTGTTCGTCACTCTTGCGGTTGGTGATATCGTGCGCCACCCAGAGCGTCAGTTCTTCGGACATGGCCGTGATGTTGGCGGAGAACCATTTCGTCTGCCCGCCGATCTGAAGTTGGTATTCGATCTGTGCCAATTGCCGGGTGGCCAACACTTCGCGCAGAACGAGCAGAAATCGCTGCGCTTCAGCCGCGGGGAAGATCTGCGACAGGGACCTGCCGAGCAATTCCTCCGCGGGGATGACCAGCAAAGCGGGATTGACGGGTGCAATCTTGCGGTAGATGCCGTCGTGGTCAATCACCAACACCACATCCTGCATGGCGGCAAACAGGGCGCGCAGTTCGGTCTCGGAGGCGGACAGTCTTTCTTCAGCCTGTTTGTAATCTGTAATATCCCGGCCAACGCCCACGAGTCCTGTGATTTTCCCATTGCCATCCCGCAATGGCACTTTGGTGGTCATTATCCATATTGGCTTGCCCTGGCTTTTCAATCCGGGTTCTTCGCGGGCTATGATCTGCATCCCCAGATCAAGAACGGATTGATCATCAGCCCAAAACCTGGCAGCCAGTTCAGGAGGGTAGGTATCAAAGTCCGATTTTCCCACCACATCTTCCATGGTCTTCCCGCCCGACCCCTGCCAATCCGCAATATTGGAAATGAGCTTGCGTCCCTGCGTGTCCTTCACATAAATACGATCGGGTATATTATCAATCAGCGTGCGGAGCAGGGTACGATCCTGAGCCAGTCTTTCTTCAGCCTGCTTTCGTTCGGTGATATCGCGGCCAATGCCCAC
>PMLN01000147.1 GCA_003158885.1 Anaerolineae bacterium | reverse complement strand
AGCGCCGATGATCGCCTCGGTTTACTTGAATCGTATCAAGATCAGCATGAAACTGGATGCCGACCCGACGGTGCAATATGCCCTGGGTTATGACGCCGTACAGCAGACATGGTGGACCAACCCGTTGAGTCTCGACGATCTGCAGATCAACTCGCCCTACAATACGTATCTGACGAACAGCCTGCCGCCCACGCCGATTTCCAATCCCGGTTTGGCCGCGCTGCGGGCAGTGGCGTTCCCGGCCGATTCACCCTATTATTATTTTAGCGCGAAGTGCGACGAATCCGGTTATCACAACTTCGCGCAAACTTTTCAGGATCATCTGCAAAACTTATGCCCGTAAGAAAACATGACCCACCCCGAATTTAATCTTTCAAGCTTTTAGCCGCGGATTTCACTGATTACCACGGAAAAAGCCGACCCAGTCAGAAGGTCGGCTTTTCATTCAACCCATTTCCGGCAATACTTCAAAATTCCACACCCATTCACATCTGCAGGCCGGCTTTTGTCTGGCTATTAAAAAATCTGAGTTTTCGCTTCCGAGCGTTGGACGCGCTGATTTTTCTCGTGTCGTGAAATGAGCAAGGCGGCCACGATCATACCCAGGCCGATCCCGGCCATGGCTAAGGCCTGCCAGCCCGCAGGTGCAAATATTCTCTGAAGCACATCATTCACCACCGCTCTAACCGTCCCTGAAAACTCCGGGGGAATGGTCAAGGGGGTATGGGTTGAAACATAGTTTTCAAGAGCAGACTCAAAAAACGGGGCGCCATTGAAAGCGAGCAGCGCGCCGGCCAGGCCTGCGATGAGGAATGGCAGGCCCCACCAGGCCAGCCAGCCCTTGAACGACCGCACCGCAAAGATCGTGATGCCAAATAAGAATGCCAGGGGCAGCAGGGGAGTGATCCGCATGAAAATCCGGATGGCACTGAGGTTTCTTAATCCCTGGGGTGGGGCGCCCGGGTTGATGAAGGATATCCGATCGGGAAGGCTGGCCGCGATCAGACTCAATTGTGTCTGGAGGATCGGTTTTGCCAGGGCAAGCACCTCCTGAGGCGGGTTGCACAGAACCTGTCCGAAGGAGGCGATCATTTGCCCCAATTCTTCGATCGTGCAATCCGGTTGGGCATGGATCAGGCTGATGGCCGCATCCAGGCCTGCGGAGCTGGAAAGTCTTTGCTTGATAGGCAGGAGGGAAATTTGTGGATCGTCGGTTTCATCATTGAGGTATGCGAAAACCTGGGTAATGGCTTCCTCGGTCATTGACCGGAGCTGTTCAGGCGGCAGCAAGGTTTGAATGATGGTGGCCCAATGTTCGCCGGTCAACTGTTGAACAAAAGGAATATTGTTTGCACGCGCGTCATTTGCCAGCACCTGGCCCAGCAGGAAGGGAAGGCTTTGATAGAAATTCTCCTTGACCAAAGCCTGCTCATAGGTGTTCGGATCGAATGCGCGTTCTTCCAGGTTGAAGAAAAACAGCGCGGCCAGCGTCGTCAGGATGAAGAAGGCCGCGCAAAGAACCGCACTGGCCCTGGCGAGCAGGCCCGGCAAATGCTTCATGCCGGTTTCGCGACCTCGATGTAATCGCTGGTCATCGTTTCGGCGTCCGATATTCCAAGCGCGGCCCGCAATTCATTGGCCAGCCTGGCCTTGAGTTCGGCATCCCTGCGGCTCCAGGTTCGCGATTTGAGTTCCACAAAGCGTCCAAGCTCGGGTTCGAGGATGGTATCCTGGTTGACGAAAAATTCCGTGTCCTTGAATTTGATGAGCCAGCGTTCGCGGTCTTTCGTGATCGAAGTCTCTTCCTTGGGCTTGAAGTATTCCCGATAGAAGCGCAGGCTTTGGGTGGCGGGCGCCAGGAAGCGGCTGCGGGATAGCAATACATTATGCTCCAGCGCGCCTTCGCGTTTTTGACCGAGCAAGGTCAGGCGGGCGCGCGTCATGGTAACACTGCCTTGTTCGTCGAGAAAGTCGTCTTCCCGGTAACGCAGTCTGCCTTGGGACGGATCATCGAAGGCGAAGTACGCATCGTGTTCCTTGTAATGGCGATGACGCACGATCTCGATGCCGTTCTTCTTCATCGCCTCCGCGATGGAGTGGCCCTCTGTGATTTTGACCTTGATCTGGGCCTCGAACGATTCCTCTTCCGCGGAGCCGCCCAGTGCGATTAGCTTCGATAACACGGATTGCTCGCGCTCGATCAGGAACGAATCGATCTTCTTCGCAATGTCGGCGGCCTGCGCGAGCAATTCCTCCTCATGCAAGGTAAGCAGCTTGTGATCCCGCATCAGCCATTTCCCGTTGACCATGACATCGCTCACATCCGTGGATTTGCTGGCGTAAACGATCTGGGCGTAGGCGTTATCGTGTATCCGCCGGAAGGAGGGCGAATTATGGAGGGGCGTGATGTCAATCAAGATCAGGTCGGCGCGGCGGCCGGGAGTCAGTGAGCCGGTCAAATGTCCTATATGGAGCGCCTGTGCGCCGATACGGGTGGCCATGGTCAGTGCGGTTGCAGCCGGCAGGGAGGTTGGATCATTCGTGACAGCCTTGGCAATGAAGGCGGCCAGGCGTACCTCCTCGAACATATCGAGATCATTGTTGGAAGCAGGCCCATCCGTTCCAATGCCGACGTTCAGCCCGGCTTCGAGCATCTTGGTTACAGGCGCAAAACCCGAAGCTAGTTTGAGGTTCGAGGATGGATTGTGCGCCACTCCCGCTCCGGCATGCAGGAGGGTCCGTATTTCACCGGCATCAATGTGAACGCAATGCGCGGCGATGACTTTGGCTTCCAACAGGCCCTGCTTTTTGACGTAAGGCACCACCGGCATCCCGTTCTCGCGGCGCATATTTTCAACTTCAAAGGCGGTCTCTGCGATGTGAATATGCAAGGGTACGTCGAATTCCATGGCAAGTTGGGCGGCCTCATGCAGGATCTCGGGCGTGGTCGTGTAAGGTGAATGCGGCGCAATGGCCGGGACGATGAGCGGGTGATCCTTCCAGCGCTGGATGTAGCCGCGCGCCATTTCCATGGAGTCTTCATAAGAGGCCGCATCCGGCGACGTAAACTTCATTACCGATTGCCCGCAGACCGCGCGCATACCCGCCTGGGCGGTCGCTTTGGCGACATCCTCCTCAAAATAATACATATCGTTGAAGGTGGTCACACCGCTCCGAATCAGTTCGGCACAGGCAATGGAGGTTCCCAGCCGGACGAATTCCGGCGAGACATATTGGCGCTCGACCGGCATCATATACCCCATCAGCCATACATCCAGGCGCAGGTCGTCGGCCAGCCCGCGCAGGAGGGTCATGGGAACATGCGTGTGCGCGTTGACGAGGCCGGGCATCAATATTTTTCGCCCGCAATCGATGGTCTCCTTGCCGGAATATTGCGCGCTCATTTCAAACTCAGGCCCGACTGCGACAATGCTGTCGCCGTTCACGGCCACGGCGCCAGGATTGTATTGATTCATTTTTTCGTCCATGGTCAGGACATGGGCGTTGGTGAATAAAATGTCAACTGTTTGCATAATGCTCCTCATTCAGCCTATATGTTTCGCCGAAGCAACCTGCCTCGAAGAGGGAGGTTACTTTGTAAAGTTTAGCAGCACGCCCAGGGCGCGCAAATTCATCGAGAAGTCGGTGTTGCGGTGGTCTGTCAGTTCCATGTCCACCGCCGCCGCGCCCACCGAAACGGCGTAATCGGGAAGTGTCCCGGAGTATACGCAGCCGGTGTTGAGAGGCGGAAATGGGTAGGTGGTTACGGCGGCTAATGCGTGGGCAAGCTTGGTCGAGGCCTTATCCCATGGCGTGCCACCCGGAAAAATCCCGAGCGCGGCGGAATGATAATTGATCAGCGCCTGAATCTTATGCGCGGCGATAAAGTTCATCACCAAACGTGTCTCAGGCTCGGAGCCAGGCTGCGGGCCGCTGGTCGTTGGCGTTAAGTCATAACAGCCGCTGCGGTCCCAGGCGGAGGTCCAGCCGATTGGAAAATTCCGATTCAAATCCACACCGTCCGCGTTCACGCGTCCCCATTCATCGTGACTGCGCGCATCGCCATCGGGGTTCATGTCACGCAGGATATAGAGGGTCACGTCGCTGGGAATCACACCGGGGTTTTCATTGATGTAAGTGATCAATTGATCTGCCAGGGCAATCGTATTCCATTCATAACCGCCGTGAATGCCGCCGATGATCATATCCTGTTTTTCACCCTGGCCGAACGGATAGACTTCGAGAGGCAGGCCTCCGGCGGAAAAACCAATAATGGCCGGTTTGGGGCCGTTCACCAAATAGAACGGGGTGGCCGTCCACTCGAGAACCTGGGTGGAAAGAGGATTCGGCGTGACGGAGGGCAGATAATAGCGCGTAGGCGCCATGGTCAATGTGGGGTAGGGTGTGCCGGCTGGAACCGTCGGATTAGCCTGTGAGGCCCTGGCCGGCTTTTGCGAGACATAAACAATCAGGATTATGAGCAGGCTCAACCCGCCGATGATGTTAACTCCCCAGACGATGACCGTCCAGATCGAGTCTTTCCTTCGGCTTTGGGCGGGCATCTTAATCCGACTCCTGCGCCACGGTACGGAGCCAGTTCAGCGCAAGGTTCATGGCCCAGCGCGGCAGGCTGCTCGGCGGGCCGCCGTAGGTGGTGCGGTGAGTCTTTTCGCCGCGCGGCGTGATCAGCGCCATATCGGCTGAATGATCGGCGATGTGAACCGTAACGCCGAGGGCGACATCTGTTTTGGAATCGGCATGGGCGGCGCGCAAGGCCTCCATAAGGGAAACCGCCGTTAATCCTGTGAGGGAGGTGACATTCGGAAGTTTACGCGCCAATAAGCCGTTCAGGCCGGATTCGATGGCGGTCAGGCTCCAGCCGCGTTTGGCCAACAGATCCAAGACAACCTTTTCCAAGCGGTCATCATCCACGCCGAAGACCGCATCACCAAGCCGCGCGCGGATCCGGCCTTCAATATCCGCGATCATGGCTTGTGCTTCGGCTTCGCCTTGAGCTTTGGCTGCGATGCGAATATCCACTACGCCGGTATGAGCCGCCAATCCCACTGTTGGATTGGGAAGGGTTTCCAGATCGCCGATTTTTTCATCCACCGTTCCCTCGCCCAGGCCGGATGTGTGAAGCACACGTACCTTGATGACCTCATGCAAGTCGAATCTTTTTTGAAGATAAGGGACAATCGACTCGTGCAGGATATATTCCATCTCATTGGGAACGCCGGGCAGGGAGATGATCGAGTTTCGTCCGCGTTCGACGATGAAAGCCGGCGCGGTGCCAACCGGGTTGAGCACTCCCAGCGCGCCCTTTGGAACCAGCGCCTGCCGCTTCTGGTTTTCTGCGGGCTTACGGCCATACTTCTTAATCGCGGCCGTCACCTGCTGCCAAAGTTCTTCGCGAAATTCGGTTTCGACTCCGAGGGCTTTGGCGACCGCCTCGCGCGTCGGATCATCCACGGTGGGACCCAGACCGCCGGTGGTGATGATGATCTCGGCATGTGCCATGGAGTCGCGAATGGCGGCGGCAATCCGCTCCACGTTATCGCCGATGGTGACGGTGCGATAGAGGTCCACGCCGAGTTCGCGCAAGGTCAAGGCGATATGGCGGGTATTGGTGTCTACAATCTCGCCAAGCAATATCTCGGTTCCGATGGTGAGGATCTCAGCAGAGGACATTCTTCGATAATAGGATTACGGATAGATCGGTTTGAAGTCGTTATTGACAACCTGGAAGATTTCTATATTGGATTGAGCGCAGTCGCCGGTGGCTGAACAGGTAAGTTCACCGGCCAGCCCCTGCTTTCCCTGGGTTGCATAAAGGGCTTGGCGCAGCGCCTGGCGCGGGATCGAAAGGCTGTTGGAGTTGCCGGATGTGGGAACCACCACTTTTTCAATGGCGTCGAACAGCATCATGGCCGCGTCATAGGCTTGGAGATGGTAAACTGCGATCGGGGCTTCGCCGTATTTTGCCTTGTATTTGGCGATAAAATCCTGCGGCTCTGTGACGTTGGCGGGTCCCGAAAGATACATGCCTTCGGAAAAAGGCTCGGTCTGCTTGATGAAGTCGGGGCTGAGCAACCCATCCGAACTGATGAGGGTTACATTCGACCAACCGGCGGATTTGGCGCCTTTGGTGATGTTCGCCCCGTCCTCCGCATAAACCGGATAATAAAGCACGTCCGGTTTACTGCTTGCAATGTTTTGCAGAACACCCGTCACATCCTGTCCGCTCGTGATCTCGATTTGTTGAAGGCACTGGCCGCCAAGTTGTTCAAAACTCTGGCAGGCGGCTTCCTGTAATTGTTTTGGGTAGGGTGTGCCATCATGGATGGTGACCATGGTGCGTGCCCCCAGGACATTGAATACAAATTGTGCAACCGACTGGCCCTGTACCTTATCGTTGTAAATCGTCCTGAGGAAGCCGGCCTGATGGGTGGCAGGATCGGTCAACGAGGGCGCGGTGCTGGAGGGTGAGATCAATGCCATGCCTGCATCGGAAAGGATTTTTGAAGCCGGTTCAGTCGCGCTCGAACAAGTGGTGCCGATCACGCCGACAATTTTCGGATCTGCTGCCAGCTTTGTCGCACCTGCCTGGCCTCCTGCTTTGCTGCACAGATCATCCTCCTTAACCAGTTCAATCGAATGGCCCAGGATTTGCTTTCTGTCTGCAATTGCGATCTCCACGCCTCTGACCGCGTCGATGCCATACGGACTATCGGGGGTCGTCATGGTTAACAGTGTGCCAACCCTGATGCTTTCCGCACTTGCCACCTCCACGCAGCCAAGCGGGTCGGTGCAGGCATAAGGCTTCTTTAAACAGCCCGTCATTAACAGGCTCGTCAAAGCCAAAAGGATGATTGCCGAGGAAGAGAACTTTTTCATATGTCTCCTATGTGTGACCTATCTGAGGATTAGCCACATTGTACTCTTGAATTCACTTTCCCTCCTGGCCGGGGCTAGGTAGGGAGTGGATAAAATAATGGGTTAATTAAATTTTTCACCACGGAGATCACAGGCGCTTTGCATGCTTGCTTGGAAGAACGCCAAGTACACGTCGCGAAGTTCACGGAGAAAAATAAATGGGAAGAACTCTGTGTGCTCTGTGGTGAATGATTCAGAAACCCATGAAATTAGCCACTATTGGCTGGGTAAACAACCGCCGGCTCCTGATGAAAAGCCGGATTCCTTTTCCGCCCTGCATATCCTTATTTTTTCCTTGCCCTCCATAAGACCGTCAGGTACAAGGCGATGCCAAAATTAAAGAAGTTCGTGCCGCGCAGATCAGGCACCATTCCAATGTAAACCCCCTGCGGCCAGAGCAGGGCGATCCATGCAAACAATTGGGGAACGAAGATTTTGTCATAGAAATAGATCAATGCCGTCCCCAGCACCGCGCCGCCGACGCTTCCCGCGCCGCCCAGGATGACCATGGCCAGCATCAATGACGAAACATCGAAAGCCGCCAGGCTTGGATCAATATATGTAAATGTGCTGGCATACAATGCGCCTGCAATCCCTGCCAGGGCAGAGCTAAAAACAAAGGCCAGTAAGCGATAACGTGATGCGTTGATGCCAAAGGACACTGCCGCCGTTTCATCTTCAGACGACGCGATCCAGGCGCGGCCGGTGCGGGAGGCCATTAAGCGCCCGCTGATAAACGCGGCGAGAACAACGAAGACCAGGACGAGATAATATTGTGCGGAAGGCGCGGCCAGCGAGAACCCAAAAAGATGCGGCGGCGGCAGATTGCTCAACCCGTTCGGGCCGCCTGTCACATCCAGATTTACGATCAATTCCTGGGTCATCAATCCCAATGCCAGCGTGCCTACGGCAAGATAGTCGCCGCGCATACGGGTCGCAAGCCCTCCTTTGAGAAGGCCGGATAGTGCACCTGCGCCCGCGCTCAATAACAATACCAACGTAAAGTCGAAGGGGCCGAAATTGCTGGTTAAGATCGCTGCCGTGTAGGCGCCAATTGCATAGCTCATGGCGTAGCCAAGATCAAGCACACCTGCCAGACCCAGCAGGATGTTTAAGCCGAGTGTAAGCAGGATGAAGATGCCCGCCGCGCGTAGAAGGATTTCAACGCCCCAGTTGAACTGGTGGGAAAGGATGGGGATGATGGCCAGCGCGGCGAGTAGCAGGATCATCCAGCGCCGGGTACGGGGAGTCTCAGCGGCCGCTGTCAAGACCACCGAATCGCGTACCGTGCTTTCATCCGCCACTTCGGGACCGGCCAAACCCCCGCGCCGCCAGAGGAGCAGCGCGGTCAGCAGACCAAGCACAAGCACGGGAGTCCATTGTGCGTTGAGAAAATAATCGCTGAACGAGCTTGCCGCACCCAGCAGGAGACTGCTGAACAATGCGCCCACCGGACTGCCAATTCCTCCGAGCAGGGCGGCGGCAAAAGCGGATAAACCGCTTTCGGCGCCCGCCTGGCCAAACGGGCGGGAATAATATAAGGCGAAGACAAAAGCAGCCGCGCCTGCCAGTGCACCGCCTAAAACAAAGGCACGGCGGATTGCTCCATCGCGATTGACCCCCACAACCTGGGCCAGCTCTTCATTCTGGGCCACCGCGCGTATGGATTGTCCAAGTCGGGTGCGGATCAGGATATACGAGACCACCAGGACAAATAGGATCGCCGCACTGAATACAAACAATTCTCCGAATTGGAGAACAACCTTGCCGGACAGTAGATTCCCGGCAGGCAGGAAATTCGGAATTCCATCGGTTGGGACTTCGTTAAGGCCGGGTACACTGCGATGTTCACCGCGAATGAAAGACTGCTGGTAGGCGCGCCAGACGAGCGAGCCTTGATAAAGGATGAATGAGATGCCAAGCGATGCAATTACCGGCCCTAATCGTGAGCGTCCACGGAAGGGACGAAACGCCGCTTCTTCCACGCCGAGGCTGAGCAACGCGCCAAAGAGGATCGCCGCCAGCAGAATGCCGGTTAATACCAACAAACGCGTTCCCATCGGCCAACCGGGGTTGAGGCCGATGAGGTTGATGCTGGATGTGATTAATACCGTGGTCAGGGCGAATACATCGCCGTGCGCCAGGTTGATCGTGCGGACAGTGCTGTAGATGACCGTCACACCAATGGCATTGAGGGCTAATATTGCGCCGTTGACCAATCCAAAGATCAGCAATTGGAAAACCAGGTTGCTGCAATTGACATTCCTTCCGCACCATGCAGTTGTAATCGGGGCCTGTGGGGTTGCCGCCGCCTGTTCCCTGGTTGCAAACCAGGCTGCGTCGATATTTGCCGCGCAGTTATACGCCCTGGCAGAGTCCACCTCCACAAAGGAAATATTTCCAGAGGCGTTCGAGGCCGTATCAAACGCACCGCTGATGGATACGGTATCGGCAGTATTCGCAGAAATCACCCGTAGGGCAAACGCATTGCCTGAAATCGCCGGGAGGGAATCGTTTGGAATAAGGGCTGTACAAGTCTGACCCGCCTGACCGTTATATGTATACGACATCCAGCTGATGACAGAATTGCTCACCCTGAAGAACAGGTTGATGTTCTCGCCATTTACCGTGATGCGGGCCTGCCAGTTGCCATCATATTTGCCGGGTGGAGGTGTGGCGATTGCGGACTTGGTATTCCCCACACTTGAGCAGGCCGCCAGTAGAGCGGCAAAAACAGCAACAATAAAAAGTATCCTTTGGCGAGGCATGCTTTAAATATACTTGCAACCTATCCCATTTTGGACTTGTAAAGAGGCCCGTTTTCATTTGAAAACGGGCCTCCGTTTGATTGGATCCTGCCTGCCTTTATTATTCGATGCCCAAATAGGATTTTCGCACCATCTCGTTGTTCTTTAGATTGGGTGCGGTATCGGTGAGAATGATCTCACCGGTCTGGATCACGTAGCCGCGGTTGGCAATCGAAAGCGCCATCAACGCGTTTTGTTCCACCAACAGAATGGTGGTGCCTTCCTTATTGATGGTGACGATCGTATCGAAAATTAATTCAACCAAAATGGGGGATAGGCCCATCGAAGGCTCATCCAGCAGAAGAATGCGCGGCCGCGCCATGAGAGCACGTGCCATCGCCAGCATCTGCTGTTCGCCACCTGAGAGGGTTCCACCTTTTTGACCGATTCTTTCCTTTAGTCTCGGGAACAGAGTAAAGACGCGCTCAAGATCGTCTTTGATGCCCGTTTTGTCCTTCCGGGTGTAGGCACCCATTTCCAGGTTTTCCAACACGGTCATGCGCGGAAAAATGAGGCGGCCTTCGGGGCTTTGGGCCACGCCTCGTCTGGCGATTTCATGCGGCGGGAGTGTTTCCAGAGCGGTGCCTTCGAGCAGGACAGTCCCGGAACGAGGACGGTTGATGCCTTGAATGGTGCGGAGCGTGGTGCTCTTTCCTGCGCCGTTCGAGCCGATCAGGGTTACGATCTCGCCTTTTTCCACTCGTAACGAGATACCTTTCAAGGCATGGATGTTGCCGTAATACGTGTGAACTTCTTTTAATTCAAGCATAATGATCCTCGCCTTTACTTGGTGGACGTGCCTTTGCCGAGATAGGCCTCGATCACGCGCTGGTTCTTCTGAACCTCAGCCGGACTGCCTTCGGCAATTTTTTCTCCGTAATCCAAAACAGAGACACGATCCGAGATGCCCATCACCACGCGCATGTGATGTTCGATCAGCAGAATGGTCAAGTTTAATTCCTTGCGCAGGCGTTGGATGAAATTCGTCAGATCAATGGTCTCGTTGGGGTTCATGCCGGCCGTCGGCTCGTCAAGCAGGAGCAGTTTTGGATCGGTGCCGAGCGCACGCGCAATTTCGAGTCTGCGCTGCAAGCCATAAGGTAGATTCTTGGCGGTTACATCTGCATCGCTGCGCTTGAGGCCGACAAATTCCAGCAAATCCAAAGCCTTGGCGTGTGCATTTGCCTCTTCCTTCATCGTGCCGGGGTCATGGATGATCTGCCCGATCAGGTTGGAATGCAGGCGCACGTGTTCTCCCACCAGCACATTTTCGAGGGCGGTCATATTGGCGAATAACCGGATGTTCTGGAAGGTGCGGGCAATGCCCAGCGCGGTAATCTGGAACGGTTTGAGCGCTGCGATATTCTTTCCGTTAAAGACCATCTCACCGCTGGTAATGTGATAGATACCGGTCATGCCATTGAAGAAGGTTGTTTTACCGGCGCCGTTGGGGCCAATCAGGCCGGCAATCATACCCTTTTCAATGGTGAAATCAACGTTGTTGACGGCGGTCAGACCGCCAAACATCTTTGTGACTTTCTTCGCTTCAAAGAGATTCACGGCTGGTCTCCTAACTTTTCACCGAGGTGGAAGCTGCCACGTTGGGCGCCTCTTCTGCCTCGTGTAATTCCATGCGGCGTTGTGCATTGGGGATCAGGCCTTCAGGCCGCACAGCCATCATAATTACCAGTACCAAGCCAAAGAGAAGGTAGCGATACAAAATTGGGTTTGCATTTTGCGCCACAATATCATGCAAGGTTTTTTGTGAGGCAAGCGCCGGCAGCACGCTGTGATTCATCAGGTTCGTAAAGAAATCCTTGAGGGCTGGCAGGAACAGGCGGTCGGCTGTTTCGATCACCAAGCCGCCGACGATGACGCCGTAGATGTTTCCAATGCCGCCCAAGATCACCGCGCACAAGATGATGATGGAAGTGCTGAATTGGAATGCGCCGGGGAAAACACCTGCAATATAGGCGCCGTAAAATGCTCCACCGAACCCGGAAAAAGTGGCGCCCATGGAGAAAGCCAGGAGTTTCGTGCGAACCGGGTCAATGCCCATTTGTGATGCGGCCAGTTCATCCTCCCGAATTGCCATCCAAGCCCGGCCCAGTCGGCTGTCGCGTAACCGATTGATTCCGAAGATTGCCAGCAGGATGATCAAAATGATAAGGAAGAACCACGGGACGGTATTGTTGGAAGTAAACGTGCCGATAAATGGCAATGCCGGACGTCCAATGGGGTTGATCCCCAAATCGCCGTTGGTTAAGTTTAAGTTATTGGCGATGACATTACAGGAAAGCTTGGAGGTTGCGCCGAATAACCGTTCCACGCCTGGAATTATCCAGCATGTCAGGGGTTCTTTGATGGTTACATTGGTCAGGTTGAGGAAAATGACCGGAATGATCTCACCGAAACCCAACGTAACAATGGCAAGATAATCGCCGCGCAGGCGTAAAGTGGGTGCTCCCAAGAGAATACCAGCCACTGCCGCCACTGCCGCCGCTATCCAGATCACCAGCCAGAAATTCAGGGTGATATTATCTTGTTGGGATGAAAGGATGCCTGTTGTATAAGCGCCAATGGCAAAGAAAGCGGCATATCCTAAATCCAGTAGGCCGGCATAACCTACAACGATATTCAAACCCATGCCAAGGAGCACATAGATCAAGGAAAAGATGATCAGGGAAGTCCAACCTAATTGAGTGAAGTTATCCACAAACGGGAAGGCAATGACGACAAGTCCAAGCAGGACAAGCCTGCCGATGCGTTCCTGCCCTTCTGACAGGCCATGCAGCGCCACGGTGATCAATAAAAACAATGCGCCGCCTAATACGCCGATCAGATTGGCCGGAATCATCACTTCCAGGGGCGCAGGGGAATGACCTATAACGCCCGTGATTACGTAGTTTTGCAAAAGGCTTAATATAAGGAGGATGCCGCAGGAGACCAGGGCGGATGGCAGTACATCCAGCGCCAACTTTGCAGGCTCCTTGCGTTTTAGCTGACCGCTGATGGCAAGGCCAAGGCTGATGCCCATCAGGATCCCGACTACGGCAACAGACCATCCTTCAAAGAGAAAGGTCAGGATTCCCCCGATGACGCCGAACAAGACACTCAATCTAATATTTCGCATTGGGACACCTCTCAGGATTCAAGGTTAAGCCTTCTCACCCACTTGTTCGCCGAACAAGCCGGTGGGCCGGAACATAAGTATTAGAACGAGGATGGCAAAGACCCAGCCTTCCGTCCAGCGGGCATCCAGGTATCCATCGCTAAACGATGCAATGATACCGATGAGAAAACCGCCCGCCATGGCACCTTCGATGTTCCCGATGCCTCCCAATACTGCGGCCGTAAAGGCAAATAAGCCTGCTCTGAAACCCATGAACCACCAGGCTGTATTATTGTAAAGACCGGCCATCAAGCCTGCCGCGCCCGCCAATCCGCCGCCGATGAGGAAGGTGGCGGTGATGACGGTGTCAATGTCAATGCCCATCATCTTGGCCGCATCACGATTTTGGGCAGTGGCGCGCATCGCCTTGCCCAAGGTGGTGCTTTGGATAAAAAACCTCAGCCCGAGCATAAAGACGCCGGCTAGGACAATAACGATAAGACCCGTGATGGTGATACGGAGGTGAATTCCACTGGAGGTAAAGAGATTTTGGTTGAGGTTAAGGCTGGTGAACATTGTGCCCAGCAGGTCAGGAAAATTCTTCTGGGCGGCGCCTCCTGAAGTGCCAAAGGAGGGCACCAGCCAGCTCTGCCCGGCCCAAATCAACCCGATATTTTCGATGATAAAGGACATGCCGATCGCGGAAATCAGCGGCGCCAGGCGCGGGGCATTGCGAAGCCGGCGATAGGCCAATCGTTCAACCGCCGCGTTAAGAACCGCGCAGATCACGATCGCCAGGATCAAAGCCAGGACAAGTCCGAGAATAATGTGAACGGGGTTCGTGGTATTGAGCGTGCCTGTCAGCGATAAGACGGTTAATGAAGCAAACACACCCACCATGAAAACATCGCCATGCGCAAAATTGATTAATTCAATAATGCCGTACACCAATGTGTATCCGAGAGCGATGAGTGCGAAAATTGCGCCATTGGCTACGCCAATGATCAAATATTGAACCAGTTGGAGCGGGTTTTTTGCTATCTCGCCTGCAATGATCGGGATATCGAAGGAAGCGACCGGACCGATTAGCAGGATCGCATAAATGACTCCAACGGCAATTAAAATATTAAGCGCTAGGCGTAATCCCTTGTTCATGATGAACTGCCTCCGTTCCTAAATTTGATGACTGGCCTGGGTTCAACCATTTGAATGGCAGCCAAAATCGAAAGTATGGTTTAAGGAAAGGGGCAGTTGCATGCAACTGCCCCTTTTTGGAAAAGATTTATCTCACTTCTTCAGGGAGAAGGTGCCATAGTCAACGTACTTACCGCCTTGTGCCTGGCCGATCTTGAAGTACGGCAGGGTAATATCGCCGTTCGCATCAATGGACCAGGTTCCCAGTGCGCCCTGAAAGTCCTTGATGTTCATGAAGGCCTTGGTCACGGTGGCGCGATCGCTGGGATCGCCGCCCGCCTTGCAGACGTTCTCAATCGCATAGAGCAGACCGTTCATCAGGTCATAGCCCAACACCGCATAGGGTTCGTTGGTCGGGCCGTATTTGGCCGCGTAGTCCGCATAGAACTTGGTTCCGATCGCGTTCAGGTCTTTCTGGGCCAGACCAGGCGTGCTGGCATATGCACCTTCAGCAACGGTGGCGCCAGCGCCATCAATGAAGGCCTGGGTGAAGATGCCATCCGGACCCATGAACTTGACCTTGGTATTATCGCCCATGATGGCGACTTTATCCTTCAGGATCTGGGAGGAATTGCTATCCACCACTGCGCCGAGGAAGATCATCTGCGGCGGGTTGCCGTTGTCGATGGTGGAGATCTTGGTCATCAAGGCTTGATAGTTAGGGGCCTTCGTGTCATAGCCTTCCTCGCCGAGCACATTGATGCCTGCGGCTTTTGCGGCTTGAGCGACCGAATCGGCCACACCCTTACCATAGGCTTGCTGGTCATCCAGAATGTACAAAGTCTTGGCGCCCAGGGAAACCATGAAGTTTACATCAATGGGGCCTTGCAGATCATCCGTCGCGGCGACACGAGCGTAGTTGCGGACACCGGACGGATAATAAACACCCGGTTCATTGGCGGCGGTAATTCCTGCCGCAACATGGGTCAGACCAGGATAGGTATTAGCCGGGGAGGCCATCAGTAATGGGCCGGCCTGATTCAAAATCGGAATGGACAGCTTGGCAGCGCCGGAGTTGAAGGTTCCCAGATAAGCAATGACGGACTTATCAGCCGCCGCTTTGGTGGCATTTTGGGTCTCGGTTGCGCCATCCCATTGTCCGGTGGCTGCAGTGGCATCATCCCACGCTTCATAACTGAGGGTGTATTTGCCGCCACAGGCCTGATTGTTTGCCTGGGCCAGGCGCAGTTCCTCGGCATTGACGATGGTCTGGGTTTGAGTAAGTGATGAACCCGTCATCGGCTCATCGGAAACGATCTTCAGGGTCTTACCTGACGCGGCTCCACCACAAGCCGCCAGCAGCATGCTTGCCGCAATCACGAGCGAAACCAACACAAACAAGCGTTTAGACATTTCTTGCTCCTCCGAATGTTATTTTCTTGAATGAGAACCCGCAATGCGGGTTTGACAGAACAGTTGACAAAACTTTTATTGTCGACCTCACCTCCTCTCGAGACTGTGGATTTTATTAAGGACCATTACCTAGCAGAAGGCCGCAGAAACTTTCCTTACGTATGGAAGGAACTTTCTTGCGGCCGTTGGAGGGGAAAACCAAAGTTGAAAGGATATTCACGTTAATAGTTAATTAACATCTAATAATAAATTAACTTTTGATTATGGTCAAGAGTTCGTTTTCTAGACATTTGCTTTTCGCCGGGCCGGATAAAGAAGCTGTTCTCGAAAGCGGGGGTCTTCATTGCCAAATCTGCCGCCAGGTTGTACCGTGATTGCTCTCTTTGAAAATAATATTCCCCGCCTGATACAAACCCTGCTCGCACAAGTTTGCAGCCAACTCCAACTGGGCCGGGGTTAGTTGATGGAAGATGTCGCTCTGTTTGAGAAAGTTGACCAGGGCTTTCATTCTTTTGATAGGCACGAGTTTAGCACAGGGACTCTCGCGGCACAATTGATGGATGTCATGGAAAAGTACTGTTTAACCAATCCAGCGGGTTTACCTGTACACCATTAACCCACATCTCGAAGTGAAGGTGCGGCCCGGTGACATGTCCGGTCGCGCCAATATGGCCGATCAATTGTCCGGCCTGGACTTGCTGGCCGACGTTCACATAAATTCCATTGTCAATTTGGTGGGCATACATTGTGTAAACTCCCCAGCCATCGTCAATAATGGTGAGGTTTCCGCGGGTTGGAAGCTGAACCTTGCTGGTGAAGACCACTTTACCCGGCGCGGCGGCATAAATATCAAAGGGATGATCTGTCGAACATACGCCGAAATCAACGCCCGCATGGAAGTAATTGTAGAGGCTCCCGTTGAAGGTAAAAGTTCTGGGAGTGCCGAACCAATCCTTCTCGCAAAAAGGCAATCCCACCGGCAGGCTGAACTTGCCCTGCCACTCCTTCGTGGGAGTGGCAGGTGCGACGATGGAAGCGACTTGTTGATCTTCCGATTTCATGGCGGTTGGGTCGGTGGGGGGCACAATTTGCACGGCTTTGGGTTGATCGCCTATGCCCACCAGTACCATTTGCTCAAAGGATTGTTTTGTGCCGTCGGGTAATGTGGCTTCCAATTCCAATGGATATACCCCCGGATCAAGCTCCACGTACACACCTTGCAGCGCCACCATGCGCCCATCGCCCATGGGAAAGAAGTGTAACGGTTTGTCCACCAACATGCCGCTTAAAGCCGCGCCGTTGGCGGGCTTGACAATGATCTCCGCCGTCCCGCCCTGCTTGAAGGGCAGGTGCGGTATTTGAACATCCAGAAACGCGGATGGCAAGCCGCTTGCATTCTGTTCTGAGGTGGATGAAGAACCGGGCGCATAAAGCACATCGCCGGGCAGGGCATCCCATGTGCCTGCCAGACCATTAAGCGTTGCCAGAGTCCACGGATCTGTGTTTTGCCCGACCGACATTTCAAGCAGTGATTGTCCGGCTTGGGTGGTCGTGCGATTTTTCAGGGCAGAGGCGCTATTCTGATCGGATACGATCATGTTGGCGCCGGCATAAAACTCACTGGGGCTGATAATGTGATTCAGTTTTTGAATCAAGGCGGCCGGGATTTGCGTTTGGCGGACAAGGCTGTGGAAGGAATCCCCAAAGTTGATCACCTCGGAATTAAGCGTACCGGTCACGCCTTCCAGGCCGGGGATGACCAGTTGCTGACCGGCTTGAATGGTGTTTGGATCTGTGATGTCGTTCGCCGACATTAAGTCTGCCAATGAAACGTTGAAACGATCTGCAATGGAAGAAAGCGTATCACCGGGCTGGATGATGTAAATCGGCCCGGAGGAGGGGGTGGGCGTCTGGGCGGAGGCCGGCTGGACCGCGCACAAGGTGAAAATCAGAAGGATGAAAACCCAGGAGCGTTTAAGCATTTTTGAATTCGACTTGATCGCCGACCTCGTAATCGTTGTATCGGTCTGGATGGATTTCGAGCGTATAACGCGCGGCTTTGGCTGGGAAGTAGGCTGGCCGCCAGGATTTGGCGATCACTTTGTCCACCACGATCATTTCGGCGTTAATCCAAAACACGGCCAGGTCGAAAGGCACGAATAACATGTGAATGGACGAGTCGAGGCGCGAATCGCGCCCGATCACGAGCAGCAGGCCTTCATCCGGGGCAAGGAAGGAGCGGAACATGAGGCCGCGTAAACGACAAAGGAACGAATCGCAGAATTTTATGCGGGCCGGAACGGCGTTTTTCCTGTTTTGGTTTCGTACAATAATATGGGATGGCATCGTCTAATGAAAACGGGACGTTCCTTTGATTGCCCGGGAATGCGCCCCGTTGATTTGGGTTTGACCTTGTTCAGGACCCCGCTTTTTTGCGGCTGATGACGTTCTCCACACTATTCATCAATTCCTGCGGGCTGAACGGCTTGGAGATGTAATCATCCACTTTGGCAATATGCAGTCCAAGTACCTTGTCAATGCTTTGGGCCTTGGCGGTGACAACGATGACGGGAATATGACGTGTGGATTCGTCCGCCTTCATTTGTTGGTATACTTCCCATCCGTCCATGTCGGGCATCATCAAGTCAAGCAGTACGAGGTCAGGCAATTGCTCGCGCACCGCTTTGATGCCTGCCATGCCGCCTGCGGCGCCCAATACTTCGAAGCCTCGGCGCATAAGAATGAGCCGGATCAGATCGATCATTTCAGGCTCATCTTCAATACATAGGATTCGTTTTCCGGTTTTCTCTTCCATATTGGCTTTGGGTAAGTTTACCATAATGCCGCATTGAGTAACATATGAAAATCATAACCTGGAACGTAAATGGAATTCGCGCCGTTTTGAACAAGAAAGCCCTGGATTGGGCCTTCATGCAAAACGCGGACTGGCTGTGTCTGCAGGAAGTGAAAGCGAGTCCCGACCAGTTGAGCGACGAACAACAACAGGCATTGAAATATCCATTTGCATGGAATCCGGCCCAGCGTCCAGGCTACAGCGGTGTGGCAACCTTTTATCGTGAACCCCCGGATGAGACCTTATTCGGATTGGATGATCCGAGATTTGATGCGGAAGGCCGCGTCATCCGGACCCGCCAGCAGGATTTCATCTTATATAACATTTACTTTCCGAACGGCCAGCGCGGCAGGGAGCGTGTGGAATATAAACTGGAATTCTATGCGCGCCTGCTTGAAATTTGCGATGACCTGCATTGTCATGGGGAAAACATCATCATCACAGGGGATTTCAATACCGCGCATACGAGCATGGATCTAAAAAACCCCGAAGAGAATAATGCGACCTCCGGTTTCCTGCCTGAGGAACGCGAATGGGTGCAAAAATTCCTGGATCACCATTTTGTGGATGCTTATCGTTACCTGTACCCCGATCGAATTCAATATACGTGGTGGACCTACCGCTTTGAAGCGCGGGCGCGCGGCATTGGCTGGCGGATTGATTATTTTTTGCTCTCGGAGTCGCTGATCCCGCACCTGAAGGATGTGATCATCCACGAGGAAGTCCCAGGCTCGGATCATTGCCCGGTGGAAATCGTGATGGTTTAACGGGTTTGTGAAAGAATCTTACAACATGAACACT
>PMLN01000345.1 GCA_003158885.1 Anaerolineae bacterium | reverse complement strand
TTGCGGCAGACCTCGTAACCGTCAATATCGGGCAGCATGATGTCCAGCACGATCAAGTGCGGAAGCACATGCTTCGTTCTCTCCAGCGCGTCGGAACCGCGATGGACAATATCCACTTCGAATTCCATGCTGGAGAAATAAATCTTGAGCATGTTGGCAATATCCACATCGTCTTCTACGACCAACAGTCGGGATTTTCCCATAGAGCCTCCTCAAAAAACGCGTTGCCTCATCGCTGAATTTGCATTGCGTATACGGCAATTGCGGCGTACACGTTCGATTTGTTCCTCTGTCACTTCGCGCTCAAAAGAACGGAACCCGCTCAGGCGGAACCCATGTTTTTCAGCGATTGCTGTGATCTCGTTCACCCGTTCCAATGTAATATCCTTGCCAATTGTATAATCCTCGAAGCGGCCTTCCAAAGCGAGAGCCATCGTCTCGGCCATGCAGGCGTAGGCCTTGCCTTCGGGAAAACCAAAATTGAAATGAAAATTCACGGGGCCTGGCACATCCACCATTCCACCGTCAATCACTAATATATCATCTCTGGCCGCTGCGACCATTGCAGAAACGTCGCGGGGACGGGCCACATCGCACACCACGCTTCCCGATTGCAGGTGCTCAGGGTGAATAATATCATGAATGGCGCTCGTTACCGTAAGAATCAACTGGGCTCCGGCCAGCAATTCCATGCTCGTACCGGTCTCCAGCTCGGCTCGCGCGTGGGAGCCGAGCCTTTCACGCAAACCCTCGAGCTTTTCCCCGTCCCTGGCGATCAGGATCAGTCGCGCCACATCGCCCGCCAGAAGTTCCGCACACACGCGCCCAATTGCGCCTGTTGCGCCGACCACCGCCGCACTGGCCTTATCGAGCGGAATATCCATCACCTTGGCTGCCGCGCGTATCGCCTGAACTGCCAGGGAAACTGTATACGAGTCGCCGGTGGTGACCGGTATATCCAGTTGATTCGCAATAGTGATGCCCGCGTCGCCCACCACGGATGTGAACGCGCCCAATCCCAGGATCTGTGCCCCCAATTCTTCGGCCAGCCTTCCGGTTTGGATGATCTTGCGATAAACCGTTCCTTCCGGAAGTTCCAGCATGCGTTTTGGGGTATAGGGACAGGCTACAAACCAGCCTTTGATCTGCCTGCCCGTGGCTGCTGAAGTGATTCCCTCGATTTCAGAAAGATAGACCGGTGGAAAGAAAGTGGAAAAGAAATTGATCTGGCCTTCGGTTAAAACTTTGCCAAGCAGGGGATATTTGCGGCTGACATCACGTTTCGGGTCAATCGGATGGATGATAAAAGCAAAACTATCCATATCACTGCTCAAACATCATTCCGAGCGTAGCGAGCGCAGGGACATTGGATCCGAGCCGCCGGTCAGGTCGCAAGGCCAAAACTACCAAGACTCCAACTTCTGGTCCTTCCGGCGATGGTACAGGGATTGATGCAAATTACCAGACCGGAAATGGTGATGGTCGCTGTCCTCATAACGCACATCCCGGTCGATCACGCGGCGCTCCTTCGAGGCGGCCAGCACCACATCGGACTCAATCATACGGGAAGGATAAACGATCATGCCCGCGCCGAGTCGGCAGTTGTGACCGACTGCACTGCCCATGACCGGCCGGTTGGAAACGCTCAATTTCCCGTTCCCATCCAAAGCCTTCAAGGGCGCGGGTACCAGGTTGTAATCGGTGAAAGTCGAGCCGGCACCGACAAATGTATTGCGCCCGATCACGCACATTTGCAAACAGGTATTCTGCGCGATCATGCTGTTATCCATCACAGTGGTCATGAACAAGGCCGAACGGAACGGCATGAAAGTCCCGTCCCCCACCACCGAAAGCATCAATTGGACATCCTGCGAAACATTGACGTTGTTGCCGATGATGCAATTCTCGATCACCGCGCCGGCATTGACCGTGACATTATCGCCGATGGTGGTCGGTCCGTGGATGACTGCCCGCGGGTCAATAACACAATTCCTGCCCATCTTAACCAATTCCGAACATTCGAGCAATTGCCGTCCCTCATAGACCGCCTTGCTGAGAACCCCCAATTTGAATCCCAAATCTTCATTGAGCCTTTTTTCAAAGCGGGCGCCGCGTCCGAACAAACCGAAGACCACGTCGGCGATGAAGATATGCACCCAGGAATCGATTGCGATCAGGGAACGCAGTGGAACATGGAAAAGCAGATCGCCGCTTTGGTCGGCCATGTAGGTTGGAACGTGATAATAGCCGACTTCGCGCGCCTGCATATCAATCACCAATGGCTCCACATCCGCCACCGGCCCATTGGGGTAATACCACAGGTCGGCCAGATACACGCTGCCAGCCGGGGTATAGGAAGAGGAAAGCGGGAGCGCATGTTCCTTGAAGGCGGGATCGTCCGCTGAGAAAGCCGCACGCACCGCACGACGCTGTTTCTGGGCCCGGTCCATAAAAGTGCGGATATAAGGCTCATCGAAAAACAGGTTGTCACGATAAACTACCGTGGGCTCATGAACGGGCGGCATGGGCATACCCTTTTTCAATTCCATTTCGCGGTTCACATAAGGGGCCAGCAAATTTCTCTGCCAAAGCCAGAGGGGTACGTTTTGCAAACGCAGTTCGCGCGCCGGTTCGCAGAACGGCATGATGATATTGGGGGCGTGAAGGATGATTTTGAGCATGGTTCCTTGAATTTTAATTATAGTAGGGGCGGGAGGTGCCTGCCCCTATAATTTTGTTAAAGAATCCAGTCTCTATGAAAGAGGTGTTTGGTCAATGAGGATGGTACAGGCTGGGTCACCGCGCGCAAGGCAGGCAATCTCCTCGACATTGAATATCTTACCACCACTCAGCCAATATAGCGCTTCCTGCAAAAGCCCGGCAGCCAAATGACAGACCGGATCGGCGGCCTGCCTTTCCCAGCACAGCGGACAGCGCTCGATGATCCAATACAACTTGCCATCCTTCTCCTCGAGCCGGACGCGCTGGTCGGTCTGTGTATTGAAAAGTTCGGCAAATGATCTTGCGCCTGTATGGATTTTGGTGGAAAGGGGAAGCAGGCGAAACGCGGTCCCGGTGATGCCCAGCAGCGAGCCATACTCGCGCAGGCCATATTGGAAGCAGGCGCGTCCGATCCGCAATGCCGTTCCGTGTCCACCCTGCGGACCGTAAACCTGCTCCAGCGATTCTTGAAGCCGTGTTACAGTCTTGAATGGGAAATTTTTTTCAGAGCTTGCGGCTGGATATTCTTCCGTGTACGGAGGCAGGGAAGCCAGATTGACAATGGTTCGGACGCCCTCCCTGCCAAGCACTTCCTCCATGGCCATCAGGATGATGCGCCCCATCCGCTCCGGATAAAAATATTCGGTCATAAGGTTAAACCGGTGGGTTCGGTTTCATCCAGAAATGCCTTGAGCTTCTGGCTGAATTCCAGCGGCTCGTCCAGCATGATGAAATGACCGGCGTTGACAAATCGCTCCACACGCGCCTGCGGCACACCGGCTTGCAGGGGCTTCCACTGATTGGGATTGACCACGATATCCTTATCACCGAACATGCCCAGCACCGGCACATGCACCTTTCCCAGGCTGGAGCGTAAATCCGTCTTGCGCAATGAACCGATGCTGGCAAAGAAGGCCTGCATGGTGGTGCGGGAGACATCGCGATCCATCATCTTCGCCCAGTTGCGATCCTTTGAATAAGCGGGGGCCAGCAAATGATAGAAGGATTTATAGATCCAAATATTGTGATAGGTCAGCCATCCCAGCGGGCGATAGCCGAAGACTTTTGGGAAAAAGAACAGCGATGATCCGACAATGGGAGAGCCGATGATCACCACCTTGCTGACCCGTTCGGGATATTGAATGGATACGGATAAGCTGACGGTTCCGCCCATGCTGTGTCCCACCAACGGTGCACGCGCAATCCCAAGTTGATCCATGAATTGGTTGACCAGGCTGACGAAATCATTCACGGCATAGGTTTCACGCTTGGTGCCCGATTCGCCGAACCCCCAAAAATCCAGGGCATACGTGCGATAGAACGCGCCCAAATAAGCCATGGTCTCCTGCCACAACCCCCATGAGCCCTGGTAGCCGTGCAGGAGAATGACCGGCCTGCCCCTCCCGTATACTTCGTAATGAACGATTCCCTGATCAGTCGTTATCGAGGACACAATGTTTCGCTTTTCCGGGGATGCGCAGGGACGCTCGTGCCCGATGGACGAACAATCTTCGCCGAGGACGGCGAAGGGGGCATTAGGGATAGGGGATAGAGGATAGAGGATAGAGACGTTGTGTGCAACGTCTCTTCACGCAAAGGCGCAACCCCCAACCCTTGAAGAACACAAGGGCAGGGAACGGGGCAGGTGATCGCAAAGAAGAACAAGGATTGGGGGATTGACAACATCACCAAAGGATGAACTCCTAGCGGCTCGAATCCATCTCTGCCAAAATGCTGTAAAGCAGTTCCAATAGCACCTGCTTGACCTGCGCTTTGTTGGTTGCGATGCAGGGTAAGAGCTTGGTTTTTGCATCCAGCCGAAGCGCATGACGCACATCTTCCAGTTCCCAGGCATCGCTTTTATCCTGTTTATTGGCGGCCACGACAAAGGGTGTGGGCGCATAGGCGCGGAAGGTTTCGAGGATGGAACGGGCTTCACGGAAAGTCTCAGGGCGGGTGGAATCGACCATGACGATGAAACCCAACATGCCCTCCGAAAGGATTTCCCACATGAAGTCGAATCGTTTCTGGCCGGGGGTCCCGAACAGATACAAGACCAAATCTTCATCCACGGTGATGCGGCCAAAATCCATGGCAACCGTGGTTGCATCCTTGACGGATCGCTCCGACGAACTGGATATTTTCCGCTCCGTGGCGACCACATCAATCTCGCTCACCGATTGGATGAACTGTGTCTTCCCGGCGCTAAAAGGTCCCGTGACCACCATTTTGACAGTTTGCATAATTCCGTATCCTTCTAAACCAAATTAGAAAAAAAACAGTCACGAAGGATACAAAGCGAGAACACCTTGAGGTTCTCCTGAGTGTCTTTCGTGTTCCGAGTGCCTGCTTGCCCTCGGACTTTGAGGGTTGCGTTTAAAAGTTTCATAATTTCTGGATGCGCCCGATCAGTTTATTGATGAGCGTCTTTTGTTCTTCTCTATCCTGCGTTGGGAACATCCTGGGATTGATTTGCGGCGCAGCGTGTGGGCTTAAGGGACGTACCATTTCCACCAGGCCGGCCTGGATCAAGCCATATACAATGCGGCGGATTTCCATATCGGTCAACTTCGCCGCCGACGCGATCTGCTTCATGGTGTTCTTAGGATCAATATATTTGACTACACGCCATTCCTCGATACTGAGGTTGAGGTTTGTCATTGGGCGGTCGGTGAATTTGAGCGCCATATCGAGGCTGGGTATTTCATCCTGCAGTTCCTCCCATTCGCGCAGTTGACGCGAGCCTTCGATGATCAGGTTTTCGAGATCGAGCCGCACATTGATACGGTCGTCGGGCGGCAGCATTTCGTTCTCGAAACGGAAGAAACCCTCCACCCACGCAAACAAGCGGCGGATCACATCCGTGAAATAGCCCTGCAGGTTAAGCAGGATGTCTTCCTGCGAGACGTAACCGGCATTGATCAAAAGCAGACCGAGTTCCTTATCGGTCATCTGGCCGGAACGTTCCGCAATGGCGCGATACTGGTTGACGTTCAACTTGTTGGCCTTATGCAGGACAGCCGCCAGGCTGTTATCCTCGGAACCGACCTTGGCATAGGCCAGCTTCCCCTGCCGGAATGAAACATGCGCCTGTTCGCTTGGGCCGTCAATGACCAGCGTACCGGTCTTCTGCGCCAGGTTGATCAGGTTGAGCAGTTGGGTAATTGTAAAATCACGAAGGTTTCCGCGTAAAGCCATATCGCCTCATAAGAAGCCCCGCCAGGGGAGCAAGTGCATGGGATTATACATGCAAGAAATGGATGCGTCAATTAAGCCGGCTTGCAGGTTTGTGAGGAGGAAGATGGGAAATTGGGAATAGGTAATCGTGAATAGGAAACTGATTTTTGTAACTTGAATTGGCATTGGTGCATGAAAGGTTTGACAAAAAGGGTGTGACCGAGTAAGTTTGGTTTATGCCTAAACAAAAGCGCACCCAGCCACGCCCGCAGACATTATACCGTGTGAAGAACTGGTCGGAATATGACCACGCCTTGGTGCAGCAATTCTCAATATGAATAAGACAGTGGAGTCATATTTCTCAGAAGGGGCAAAAATCCAAACGGAGTGGGAGAAATGAGCAAGTTTCAGGGCGTTTTTGTTTCGCCAATGGGAAATATCCATTCACAATTTCTCATATTGAGAATTGCTGCCTTGGTGGAACGAGGGTTGATTACCTTCTGGATATCAGAAGACTTTGCAAAGACATGGCGCTACGCCGGAGAAAAACAACGCGGCAGCCAGTTTGAATATATACTGAGCACGGGCACAAATTGCGGTTTTTCTCTCTTTATAGAGAATGAAATTATCCATCATATGCGGCACTTTGTCGGCTAAATTGCTAATCTGTTCCACATTTGTGGCAAAGTGTGGATTTCTTAAACCTTGTAACTGAGTTACAGCTTTTGAGTGCACCTTGTAGTAACGACTTCAGTCGTTCTCTCTGAAATCGTTTATAACCTTTGAGTACACCCGCGGCAAATAACAGGTTGACATTCCAAGACTTTAGA
>PMLN01000044.1 GCA_003158885.1 Anaerolineae bacterium | reverse complement strand
AAATCACTGCTTATATTCTATCATCATGTCGTTGCGAACATCCTGTCATTGCGAACATTATGTCATTGCGAGAAAGGCGTTCCTCCCGACGACCGCGAAGCGTGCCTCCGGCAAGCAATCTCCTCGCAAAAGAGAGACAATCTTAACTGCTCGCACTGCTATACCGTTTTATTCCGATTCGCCATACCTGCGAGGCAACCAGTAAAGTGAGGATGCCGATTGCCAGGTACAAAATCACCTGTTGTGGCCCCAATTCTCCGCGCAAGGCCTGCACCGGGATCGTCGTAGCCAAACCGATTGGCACGATGAACGTGACGACGATCCGCAACCACCATGGATAGACGGTGATCGGATAACGGCCCGTATCGGTCAGCGCCTGCAAAATCGTCACGTTATTATCGAACTTGGTGAACCAAAAGGTGAAGGCGATCAACACGATCCACAGGCTGTAAAGCACCAGCATACCGGAAGCAATTAACAGCAGGAAGGCGGCGATATTGATGGGTATGACCACATCGCCTGCCATGCGAACGCCAATCACGATCAGGATGACTGCCACGATCAAATCAACGATCCGCCAGATGGAAATGCGCGAAAAGGTGACGAGGAATTGGCTGTTGACCGGTTGCAAGAGCATGTAATCCAGCGAGCCGTCATGCATCGCCGTGTTGAAAAAATCGGTGTTCGGCCAGATCAGCGCCGACATGAAGGTGTTGACCATCGTCAGCACGCCCATCAGTGCGATCAGTTCGCCTTTGTTCCATCCGCCCAGCGACTGTGTGTTCCCGAAAATGATCTGCAAACTCAGCAGTTCCCAGCCCATCCACATCAGGTCGAGCAGGAACTCGATCACGGCCTCCGAACGATACGCCAGTGACATCTGGATGTTGACCTTGATGAAAGTGCGGATCAAACGCAGGGTTTCCATTTTATGCCCCCACTGCCGTGTATTGTTTCAACCCGCCGCGCCAGGCGAGGCGGAATACGATGTACACAATCACCAGCCAAAGGATGTCCATGCCGTACCCGCGCAGGATGTCTGCCGTGCTGAGTTTCCCCAGGATCAACTGGGTCGGGAAATATTTGAATAATTGGAAGGGCAAATAGACGGACAGGGTCTGGATGATTTTCGGCATCAACTGCAAGGGCACGAACTGGCCGGAGAATAAGGCCACCGGAATTCCATACAGGCGGTACAAGGCCCAAACACGCGTTGTCCAGAACGCAATGCAGACAATCGCCGAGCTGAGCAGGAAGTTGATGGCGAAACCGAAGACCATTGCCGGAACCGCCAGCAAAACATTTGTCCAGGTGACGGCGGCAAAAGTCGGCTGGAAAAGAAATGAAAGCAATATCCAGACGGGGATCAACACGAAGGTGGTCATCACCTTGAAGGCCAGGTTGTTCATCAGGGTGCGCGTCAGCAGGGGATGGACCGGCAGGATGATTTCGCTGGAGAGCGAGCCGTCCTGGATCTTGTAGGCAAAATTATAGACGACGGTCTCGCCGGTCACCTGGTCCACCAACAGCATGATCATGTAGTAAATGATGAAGTCGTTGGCCGTGAGGCCGCTGACGTTCCCTTGCGCTCCTGCGATGGAGGTCCACACCGCGATATAAACGATGGGTCCGATCAGCCAATAAAGAATATACATGAAAAGGTTGGCGCGGTACTGCCATTGTTCCGCCCAGTTCACCTGTCCCATGCGTTGATAAATGCGCAGCATGTCTACTCTGTAAAGGTCTGCTCGATCACATCCTCGATGGGTGGATCGGCAATGGTAATATCGTGGATGGGGAGTTCTGCCAGCATCCGCTCGGTGACCCTCATCACATCCTGGGCGTTGACCTGGATATAGCTTTTCTGGCGGTCTTCCTCGTTCTCGACCGGCTTCCCGTATTTGCTCAGGTCGTGCACCGCTGGATCGCGCAGGATCACGCCGATCAGTTTGAACGGTGCGATTTTGTGCGAGAGATCGCTGAGGCCGCCGTCGTATTTGAGTTTGCCGAGGTGGATGATGATGACGCGTTCACATAACGCCGTGACATCCGCCATGTAGTGGCTGGTCAACAAGATCGTCGCTCCCGTCCGCCGGTTATATTCCCGCAAAAAGTCGCGGATGTTTGCCTGGGCGGTGATGTCGAGTCCGATGGTGGGTTCATCCAGGAACAGCACCTTGGGATTATGGATCAAGCCAATAGCGAGTTCGCACTTCATGCGTTCGCCCAAGGACAGGTTGCGCACCGGCTTCTTCATCAGCGGCGTCAGCTCGAGCAGTTCATCGAGTTCCTTAAACGTGCGCTGATAGACCTCATCCGGGATTCGATAGATCGCCTGGTCGAGCAGGAATGAATCCGCGGCGGGGATGTCCCACGAGAGCCGGTTGCGTTGTCCCATGACCAGCGTCATGGCGCGCAGATAATCGGGTTTAAGCTCCCAGGGTGTGAAGCCCAGTACCTGTGCCTTGCCTGAGCTTGGATTCAACAAACCCGATAACATTTTCAAGGTGGTGGTTTTCCCCGCGCCGTTCGGGCCCAGAAAGCCGACGATTTCTCCTCCTTGGATCCGGAAGCTGACCTGTTGCACCGCGTTCACATCTGTGTATTTGCGTTTGAAGAAGCCGCGGACTGCCGCGCCAAAGCCTCCCTCGCGCTCGGAGACCTTATAGGTTTTGGTTAGTTGCTCAACGATAATGGAATCAGAAGCCATGAGTTCTTAATCCTCGAAGGAGGATTGTATCATGTCGAAAAAGGGAACAAGAAATGTAGGCTCTCCAGGAGTTGCCGTGATTCTGTACACGGATTGGACGGATTTCACGGAAGCACACGGAAAAATCTTTTAAAAATCCGTATGATCCGTGTAATCCGTGTCCAAAAGGTTTTTAATCACGGCAATTCCAAATCAGCCGATTTCTTTTTTCTTGGCGT
>PMLN01000034.1 GCA_003158885.1 Anaerolineae bacterium | reverse complement strand
GATCATGGCCCAGTTCATCATCAACCCCAGCGTAAATACATCCGTGGTTCGAGGCCCCAGCCCCAGGATCGATAGCCCGGCCTCTGCCAGGATGCCGGATGAGATCTGCAGGATGAACGCCATGACAACATAGGAAGCGATATACGGCAAAATATCTGTTAGGATGATGCGAACTATGGAGTGACCTGATAGCTTCGACAGGTTGACATGGTCGCGGTTGCGCAGGGAGAACACTTGCGAGCGCACCGCCCTGGCCGTCCATACCCAGGAGGTGAACCCGATCACCACGGCTATCGTGAAGGCGCCGCGTTTATCCTGCCCGATGCTGAAGGAGATCAGGATCAGCAACACAAAACCGGGGATGACGGTGAAGATGTTGGTGACGAACATGATAATGTCATCCACCCAGCCGCCGATATAGCCTGCCAGCAACCCCAGGGTCAGGCCGATGGCGGTGGCAACCAGGCCGGCGATAAGACCGATCTCCAGCGAGACGCCGGTGGCCTTGACCAGCACCGTCAGCACATCCCGGCCGAAGTTATCAGTGCCGAGCGGCAGCACGCGTACGTTCGCGACCTGGCTGATATTGATATAATCATTCTCGTTTACCTCACCAGCTTCCGTCAGGGCGCCTGTTTGCGGATCCTTGGTCGCAAGGATTTCCGGCTCCGTCGAAAGCAAACCCTGGACCGAGGCATTCACCCGCTGGTAATATCTCACCTTGGAATAGGTCATCCCGGAAAACTGTTTATTGAGATCGTATTTTTCGCCCCACAGTTTCAGCAGGCTGGCGGTGTTGGTGATATCGATCTGGCTGGCCGGAACATTATCGGCCAGGAGCCAGGTCTGCATATCCTTGCGCATTTGGTCGGTTAACCTGTTCTCAATGCGCTTGGTTTGGGCATCGGTCAGATCCAGGGAATAGGTGGTTTTGGCGTTGACGCTGTCATACGTACTCACATAGATGCCGGGCGGGAAAAAGGTGCCCTTGGCGATGATCTGCAACGGAGGGTTGGTTATGATCAACGGATACACGATCACGATGATTAAAATCACCATTAAAATGGAAAAACCAACAACGAATTTGCCATCGTGAAAAACTTGTTGAATGGTATGTTTCATAGCAGCCTCTGCGCCTATTCCGACTGCGTCGCTTTAATGCGCGGGTCAATGAAGCCATACAGGATCTCGATGACGAAGTTGGCGATCAACACCATCATCGTGACGATCAAAGTGATGGCCGAGATCAATGGATAGTCCTGGCCCATGATCCCGTTCAGGAGCGTGGTCCCCAGCCCGGGATAGCTGAAGATGATCTCCGCCACCAGCGCGCCGCCAACCATGGTACCGATGGATAACGCCAGACCGGTCACCTGCGGAAGCATGGCATTTCTGAATACATAGCCGACGATCTTGCGATCCTGGATTCCCATGAAACGGGCGTATTTTACATAATCCGCATTCAGTTCATAGATGGACATGGAGCGCATGCCGATCGCCTGACCGCCGATGGCGATCAACACGATGGACCAGAACGGCAGTTGGTAGTGGACGATCACGGACCAAATAAATTTCCAGCTAAAGTTGGGGATCAGGTCAAACCCATATCCGCCCGAGGTGGGGAACCATTTTAGTCCGACACCAAAAATGACCATTAAAATGACCGCCATGCCAAATGCCGGGAAATTGCTCACAAAAATGCTGACGGGCATCAGGACCTTATCAAAGCCGCCCTTGAGATAAGCCGCCAATGCACCGAGCGTATTGCCGATGATCCAGCCGACGATGATCGCCGGGAACTGCAGGCATACCGTCCACCAGATGGAAGAGGCGATAATGTTTACCACCGTCCGGGGATATTGGCTGAATGAGAAACCGAAATCGCCATGCGCCGCATTTTTCACATAGAGGAAAAACTGCACCAGTATAGGTTTGTTAATGCCAAACAGGTCCGTGTATTGTTGGTACATCTTTGCGAGGCCGCTTGTATTGGACATGCCCTGGGCAAGCTTTCCCACGATGGCTGCCACAGGATCGCCCGGCATCAGGCGGGGCAGGATGAAATTCAGAATGATAGCGAAGACGAAGGTGATTAAGAACCAACCTAACTTATTAAGGAAATACTTCCAGTATCCTTTCAAGACAGCACCTCCTCATAAATATAATAGCCATTATACCAATAAGGTGACAGTCACTTTGACAGATATGGATTTGAACATCAGAGATTAGCCATAATGTGACTGTCACCTGCTTATTACGATAACAGCCATGCCCCGCTTCGCGGAACATGGCTGTTTTGTTGAAGTACAGTTTACGGGGTGACGAGCTTCAGGTTATAGAGACATGCGACGCCCCAACCGTCAGTGCAATCCATCGGCGGGACGGGCGGGTTGGTGCCATCACCTTGGTGAGGATAGCCTGTCCAAACCGTCTCGTTCACAGTATGGAACACTTGTGGACGATACATGAGCGTGAAGGAGGGCACGTCGGTCAGGTAGATCTTGACCAGAGCCGTGTAGTCTGCCTTGATCTTGACGGGATCGCTCAAAGTGGGGATCTCTTTGATCAATGCATCCGCGGCCGGATTCTTGTAGCCGCCCCAGTTGCCGTTGTGGTTGTTCTTGGTCTGGGCGTAGACAGAGTTCATCAATTGGTCGACGCGACCCCAAGGCTCGGTCGGGCCAGCGCCGCCTGCAGGAGACATCATGAAGATGTCATAGCCGGCGGGCAGAGGCCAGGTGATGTAGACGTTCTGATAAACGGACCATTCCGGGTAGTTGGTGGTGATGTCAATGCCGATCTTCTTACCGGCGGAGGCAACCAATTCAATGGCGGCCTGCCAATCGGACCAACCGTTCGGGCAGGTGGCTACATAGTGAAGGGTCTTGCCTTTGTATTGACGCAAGCCATCGGGACCTTTGGTAATACCGGCGTCATCCAGGATTTTATTGGCGCCTGCGATGTCGTTGCCAGCGAACTGCAGAGCCTTGACGGCAGGATCACTAGTGTCATACAGGGCCTGTTCGCCAGCCGTCGGGTTCATAAGCGAGCGAGGAACCTGCTCGAAGGTGGCGGACTGGTTGGTCATGGCGTTGGAAATGATGGTGTCATAGTCAACTGCGATGGCAATGGCCTTGCGGACCGCAAGCTGGTCCAAACCATAGGATGCCAGGTTGAACCAGGCGGTCGGGAGTTGCGCACCAATGTCATAAGGAGCCTTGGGCAGGTAGGTGGAGATGGGCAGACCATAGTTGAGCCACAAAACCTGAACATTCGAGTTGAACTGCTGGCTCACATCCACTTCACCTTGTGCCAAAGCGACGGAACCGGAGGCGTTATCCTTGAAGATGGTATGCGCCAGGTACTTTGGAATAGGCAGCTTGCCCCACATGCTGGCATCTTTGCCCCAATAGTTGTCATCACGAATGAAGACAACCTTCGTATCGTCGGCGAAGAACTTGTGATAGGGGCCGGAGTAAACGACGTCATCCGCCACATCGGCCGCAAACTTGGTGGGGTCGCCACCGGTGCGCGCTTCCAGCTTCTGGGTCCAGGCTTTCTGGATGACATAATTTTGGTCTAGGTATTCAGTAACGACCAGAGGATTGACCGGTTTGCCATCCGCGCCCAGCTTGGCTTTGACGTCAACCGTCTGGGGATCAACCGCGGTAATGGTATCGATGTAAGTGGCATCGGTAACGCCGACATTGGTTTGGTACTTAATATGGGAGGCCCAGGTATAGGCGACATCATCGGCGGTCACCGGGGTGCCATCGCTCCACTTTGCGGCCTTCTTGAGCTTGAAGGTGACATCGGTTCCGGCAGCGTTCCAGGCCCAGGGACCATCGGCCAGCAGAGGATACGACTTGCCATCCAGCATGTCATACAGGTACGGGGATTCGAACTCGACGACGCGGGAGCTGTCATTTTCGCCGATCGCCAAGGCATTGTTGCAGTTGGCAGAGTACGGGTTCCAACAGACAACCGAACCCCATTGTTGACCATTAAAGTACAGGGTCTGATTACGGGGCAGGGATTTAACTACATCAGCCGCACTCGGGGCTGCAGCGGTAGGCGCGGGCGAGGTCGTGGGCGCGGGCATCGAGGTGGGTGCGGCAGGTGCGGGGGTGCTTGGGGCAGCAGCAGGCGCGCAGGCGCCGAGCAACATACTTACCCCGATCAAGATCGATAAAACAGCAATTAAGCGTTTCATCTTCAATCTCCTTTATTTGTTATGGGTTATTTCGCATCGGAAGTCTCGCAAACCTGCGAAGGATGGCAAGCTTCCAATTTTTGGGGCGTCCGGTGTCTGGAACGATGCCGGACGTCTTCTTTCTTTGTTACCAAAGGAAGGAATGGTTTTGTTTCAATTTTATAGCAGGCACCTCCTTATGAATTGGATCTCCGTTTGAAGTGAATTAAAGGAAAGGCCACACAATACAAGCTGTGACATCCTTTCCTACTTCCTTATCCCGGCGCCGCATGATTCGCGAATGACAAGCTCGGTTTCCATAATGATGTGGCGTGGAGGGTTGATCCCGTTTTCAATTAAGTCAAGCAAAATCTCAACTGCCTTGGCTCCGAACTGGGCAACCGGCTGGCGGACCGTGGTCAATTGAACTCCAGAGAAGGTCGCGAGGGGCAGATCGTCAAAACCGACAAAAGCAATATCCGTGGGGATATTTAATCCCGCCTCACGTGCGGCGCGCATCGCACCGATCGCCATGATGTCGGAGGCGGCAAAAACAGCATCCGGTTTTGCCGGCAGCATTTTTTTCATGGCATAATAACCGCCGTTTTCCGTAAAGTCGCCCTCCAGGATCAGTGCTGTATCCATTTTTAACCCGCGTTCCGAAAGGGCTTTCAGGTATCCCGTTTTGCGATCCAAACCCGCCGTACTTTGACCAGGACCGGTGATGGTTCCAATCCGCTTATGACCCATGCGGATCAAGTGTGTAACCGCATTAAAGGCTCCGTTGATATTATCTATATCCACATAGCTGACATTATCTTGACGAAACGGGCGGCCGATCACCACTTGGGGAATCTTCGCGTCGATCAGCTTCCCAATCACTTCCTGATCCCCATGATGGCCCGATTGAACAAGGACACCATCCAGCAGGCCCTTGCGCGTTATGCTGGTAAAAATCTTTTCCTCCCCCTCCTTGGTATCCACTAGGAACAAGGCTAAAGTGTAACTGGACTGGTTGCACGCCTGGGCAATGCCTTTGGTTAGATGAGGATAATAGGGGTCTGTGAAGAAGTAGGAAACACTATGCGGATAAACCAAACCGATGGTCCACGAATGCTGTGAGGCCAGGGCGCGGGCGGCTGGATGAGGGCGGAAGCCGGTGGTCTCAATCACAGCCTGCACGCGATTTCTGACATCCTTGCGCACGTTCGGTTGATCGTTCAACACACGTGAAACCGTTGAGCGGGAAACGCCTGCCTGTTTTGCAACATCTTCAAGAGTGAGGTCCGGCATCCAGTTTTCCTGATTTTGGTACCGCTCCCAACAATATCACGAAATAATCCGACAATCTTAGTAGTAATTATGCCCATTTATGTCGTTTTGATACTTTTTTTGGGAGCGCTCCCAAGCATTTCCATTATATAAAGGTTTCACCCGGGTGTCAATCATTTTCAGTCACAAAAAATGATTGACACCTTTCCTCTAACTGCGGCTAACCTGTCGGTGACGCCTTGAAATCAGGAAGTTTGCAATATCTCTGTACCACCCAAATCAAAGCCTCCAAAGCATCAAGATTAGCCTAGAAAAACAAACTGAGCCTCCTGCCTCCCGCCTCGTGTTAGCGCGACTCCTCTGAAAGGTAAACCGGCCTGAACCGTTAACCCGGTTTCAAAGAAGAGGTCGAGATTTTCCCCAAACCGCAGTGTTATAATTTTCAAAATCCGATCGTCGAAGAGTACCTTGACCTGGGTTCAATCCGGCCCTTCTTGTTGAATGAATATTAAGCCCTTGCAATTGGAGGAAGTTCAACTCATCAGACTGCTCCTGGCGCGTCTCGAGCGCGTCTCAGTCGATTCGTATTGGGCGCATCGAGCCAGCGGCGTGCGCGGCGCGCTATTGAGATCACTGGAAAGGATCGAAGCCGGGCAGAGTGTGGAAAGCCTGGGATTGAAACAATTGACGGACAAGGGATTCCAAATCCTGGAGCGGGCCGCACGGGAACGAAGCAAATAAGCCGAAGAAGCGAACGACTAAAGTCGCAACTACGAATTTCAAGCTCCATTAAGTACATAGTCGGCGCGCTGCTGAGGATTTTGGGACTCGACATATTCTTTCTCTTGAGGCATCCAGATGTTTAACCATTTATCTGTGTTGTCTACACCGTCTCGAATTTTATCTCGTTCAATTCCTCTCTTAAAACCCACATCAGGTGAGCAATTGATCCAGATTCTAAAATCGTATTGATCGGCAAAGTCTGTGTGTAACGCAGACACCCCTTCGATAACTACTATTCCACCGGGATAAACCGGATCCGCACCTTTCAGCGTGTTCGATTTCCAGTCAAACACTTTATAGATGGCGGGGGAATCTTTTTCTAAAGGAAGAAATACTTCTCTCAAGACGCGTTCCCTATCAGCCCTGCCTAATTTGGGAGAATAGAAGTCGTCGAGTTGCACAAT
>PMLN01000173.1 GCA_003158885.1 Anaerolineae bacterium | reverse complement strand
CTTGCATAAGTAGTATTTGGAATCCTATTCTGAAGAAAAAAGCTTAAACACAAAGGGCACTGTCGAGTCCTATAAACTCGTAGATCAGAACCTTAACAGAGTCTCACAAAGTGGTATCAGCTGAAGCAAGGCAGAGTGCGCTTTGCCGCCAAGCCTCACGCGACCAGGGCAAAGCCAGTTGATAAGCCGGGATAGCGGTGAGTGGGTCAAGTTCGCCCATCAAAATTTGCAAGAGATCAAATAAGAGCGTGCCCTGGTCCTTGGTAGCACTGCAATCAACCGTGGTGTTCTCCATTCTTCTTAAAAACCGGCCACAGATTTCACGGATTACCACAGATTGGGACTCAGAATCTGTGGTAATCTGCCTGCACTTGGTGTACGTACAAGTGTGGCAAAAAATTCAACCACGGTTAAATACGGTTCTGCCTGGTCCTTGAACCATCCTTGAATCATGGAAATATTTTGTGCGCACCATTTGCGCACAAAACAAGAAAGGAAGTCCAATGTCCAATATTAATGCGCTTGTGAAAGATTTTCTCGCTCAGAAGAAAATTGCCATTGTCGGCGTTTCGGACCAGCGCGAAACAGGCTGTAACGCGAATTATCACAAATTCAAGGGCGCAGGCTATCAGGTCTACGCAGTGAACCCGCGCATTTCCACTTTCGAGGGCGCACCCTGCTACCCCGACTTGAAATCCATTCCTGAAAAGCCGGAGGCCGTGTTCATCCTCGCAAACCCCAAGGTGACGGAGACCATCGTCCGCCAGTGCGTGGAATTGGGCATCAAGCATGTGTGGATGCACTGCATGATGGGGACAAAACCCGGTTTGGCGGCAAGCATGACCAGCGTTTCACGCGAGGCAGTGGAAATGTGCAGGGCGAATGGGATTGCGGTGATCCCTGGAACGTGTCCCAACCAGTTCTTGAATCCCGATTTCGGTCACGGCATGCTGCGCCTCATGTGGGGCGCGTTCGGCTTCCTTAGTGTAAACTAGGGGGATGACGACAAACACTGTTGAGAATCTCGGAAGCGAAAAAATAAAATTTCCCCTGCATGGCTGGCTGGGATTAATCCTGGCCGGCCTGTTTTGGCTCATCAACTGGACTTTGCCCGGAACGCGCACCCATTGGGGTTTCTTCCCCATGTGGCTGGGCTATTGCCTGACTATTGATGGGCTGGTCTTTTGGCGGACGCGTACCTCCTTGCTCACACGCAGCTGGCGGAAATACATCGGGCTGTTCGTGATCTCCGCGCCCGTATGGTGGATTTTCGAAGCTCTCAACCTCCGTACTCAAAATTGGATCTACATCGGCTTGAATTACATCACACCTTTCGAATACGTTTTTTGGACCACGTTGAGTTTCACAACGGTCATTCCAGCCGTATTCGGGAGCGCGGAGTTGTTTGCCAGTTTCGATTTCACCAAATGCATCCAACGCGGACCGGTGATCGGTACGGATAAACCGACCACGATCGGTTTCTTCGCCGCAGGCTGGATCATGCTCCTCATGATGCTGATCTGGCCGAATATCTTCTTCCCGTCCATCTGGTTGTCCCCGTATTTCATCATCGAGCCGCTCAATATCTGGCTTGGGAATCGTTCACTTGCCGATTGGACAAAAAAGGGCGATTGGCGCCCGGTGCTCTCGCTCTGGATGGGCGTTTTGTTGACCGCTTTTTTCTGGGAAATGTGGAATTACTTTTCGTATCCGAAATGGATTTATCATGTTGCGTGGGGCGGGTGGCTCCACATCTTCGAAATGCCCCTGCTCGGTTATGGAGGCTACCTGCCGTTCGCACTCGAGCTATATGCAATCTATCATTTGGTTGCCGGGATGCTTGGGGGAAAAACGACCGATTATATTCGAGTTGTTCCCGAGAAGGCTGATTTCTGATCGCCCCGAACCTTGTGATGATACAATCCGGAGCAAGGAGTTATATGAAGCGCACCAAACGCTTCATCCCATTTGTATATTAAGGTGATGAACCCATGCCAGCCAACATAGAAATTAAAGCCCGCGTGCGCGACTTTGCCGACCTGAGACGGCGCGCTGAAGCGATCAGCGATTTTCCGGTTGAAGTGATCCCACAAGAAGACACATTCTTTCTCACGCCAAAGGGAAGGCTTAAACTGCGCGTCCTGGCTTCCGACCGCGCCCAACTGGTTTATTATGAACGTCCCGACCGGGATGGCCCCAAGCGCTCGGATTATTTCATATTTAATACCAACGATCCAGAGAATCTCAAGACCGCGCTGGAACTTGCATTGGGCGTACGCGGCGTTGTGAAAAAAACGCGCTATCTTTACATGGTCGGGCAAACACGCGTGCATCTGGATGAGGTGGACGGGTTGGGATATTTCATGGAACTGGAAGTCGTTTTGCGCGGCGATCAATCCGATGTGGATGGCCAATCCATTGCCGACGACCTGATGAAGAAGCTCGGCATCCTCCCGGAGGATTTGATCGAGGGCGCCTACATGGACTTGATCGAGAAACCGTAACCCATACCATACAGGAGAACAACATGCCAAAAGTCAAAGCCCTCAACCATATCGCCGTCGTGGTGGAAGACATGGAAAAATCACTTTCCTTCTGGCGCGACGCGCTCGGGATGGAACTGCATGGGTTGAACGAGGTCCCCGCTGAAAAGTCGCAAGTGGCATTCCTGCCGCTGGCCGGGTCCGAAATCGAGCTGGTCAAACCCACTTCCGACGATTCAGGCATTGCCAAATATCTCGCCAAACGCGGACCGGGAATGCATCATATCTGCATCGAGGTGGATGATATTGAGGGGATGCTGGCGCAATTGAGATCCAGGGGGATCCGACTCATCAACGAAGAGCCGCGTACCACCGCCGATGGCAGGAAATATGCATTTGTTCACCCAGAGTCCACCAGCGGGGTGTTGGTGGAGCTATATCAAATCTAATGCGAGACCCTCAGGGTTCCAAAACCCTTAGGGTCTTTATTATGGTTTAATTGAAACCATGTTGGAAAACATAGAGTCGATCCTCCGTGATCCATGCAAACTGGATAAATCAAGGCCGATCATCGCCGGCGTATCGGGCGGGCCTGACAGCTTTTGCCTGATGGAAGTCCTGCGGCAGGCCGGTTATCAAATCATCGTTGCACATTTCAATCACAAACTGCGTGAAGCGGCTGACCTGGAATCCCATGCGGTTGAACAGGCGGCGGCGCGGCTGATGATCCCCTTTGTGGTGGAAAGCGCCGAGGTAAGCATCTATGCGGAAACCAACAGCCTGTCCGTGGAAGAGGCGGCGCGGAATCTGCGATATCGTTTTTTATTTGCACAAGCGCATCGCTTGAATGCGCAGGCGGTCGCCGTGGGACATACGGCGGATGACCAGGTGGAGACGGTATTGATGCATTTGATCCGAGGCACAGGCCTGGCGGGACTAAAGGGCATGTCGTATCGCACCGTCCTGCCAACTTTCGATGCAGATATTCCCATTGTCCGGCCCTTGTTGGATACATGGCGTGAAGAAACCATCGCCTATTGCGCTGCCCATGGCCTTAAGCCTCATTACGACCCAAGCAATGATTCAATTGACTTCCTTCGTAACCGCCTGCGCAACATTCTCATCCCCACACTCGAAACGTATAACCCAAGATTTCGCGAAGCGATCTGGCGTACGGTCCAGTCCCTCCAGGCGGATCACGCCGTGCTCAAAGAAGTCATCGATGAAAATTGGGATAAATGTTTGATCCTGCGGGACAAAGACTATGTGAAGCTCGACTTAGCATGCCTCTCCAATTATTCTGTGGGGCTGCAACGCCACATCGTCCGCCGCGCGGTGGAAAGCCTGATGCCCGGGCAGGAAACCGTTTTCTCCGTCCTGGAGCGCGCCTCCGACTTTATCAGGGACGCGGCGCGCGTCCGCGTCAACCTGGCCGGCGGCTTGACCCTGTTCCGCGAGGGCGAGGCGTTATATGTTGCCACGCCCAATGCCGGCCTGCCATTCGATCACTGGCCGCAAATGCCCGCTCAAATAGATCGTATGGGTGTCTCTGTGCCAGGAAGGGTCGAGCTTTCGGGCGGCTGGAGTTTTTCGGCAGAGAAATGGCGGCTGCCCGCCCTGGCGTGGGAACAAGCCTCTCGAAATGAGGACCTGTTCGAGGTCTGGCTGGACGCGGAAGGTCTGCCCGATTCGTTGGAATTGCGGGTCCGGCGCGAAGGCGATCTCTTTGAGCCGCTTGGCATGCAGGGCCACTTGCAAAAATTATCCGATTTTTTTATCAATGAAAAGCTGCCGCCGCGCGCCAGGGGACGCTGGCCTTTGCTGTGCGCCGGAGAGAAGATCATCTGGGTTCCGGGTTTTCGTCCGGCAGAGTCTTTTAAATTACAACAATCATCCCGAAGGGTCGTTTACTTTTCGCTCCTTCGCCCGCATGAACTCAATTAGTTTGTGCGCTTAATTGTTTTAACTTCATCCCAATTTCCCGCCATTGGATTTTCGAGATCCCCAATTTGACGCGAATCTTGTCCGGTTCAAGGCCCGCGCGGTGGTCGCGCAAGGCGCAAGTCCACCGGCACATATCGAATGACAAGTGCTTGGTGAGGCCGGCTTCATTGCTGATATCTTCCAGCACGTATTCAAGATTGCGCGGCGACCACGGAAAGAGAAGGTCTTCGGGCTGATATTGAGTCAGATATTCTTCATAAGGCGGAAGCCAATCTTCCGTGAGAAGAAGCTTGCGTTCCTTATAGCGGTTGGCAGGGCTGGAGTAACGGATAAAAATTTGCGGACCGCCCGGCGCATCGAGATCCACGTGATTGAGACGAATGCCGAGACATTCGCTTTTTTTGATGCCGGTAGTGAGCAAAAGATGAATCAAGGCGAACGGACGCGCATCCGGTTTTTCCGCACGGCGATGGCGGTCGGCGGCAATGAGAACATCGTTCACTTCCTGCTCGGTCAACACCTGGGGAAGCGGGCTGATGACGGAGCGCTGCGCAACCTTTTCGGCCGGGTCAAGGGACAAGACACCATACTGGGTAAGCCAGCGATAAAACGATTTAATGGATGTGATCCGGCGCGCCAATGTCTTTGGGCTGCAGGGAACATCGCGCTCTTTTTCCATCCATTCGAAGAAGCGATTTAAATCATTGGTGGTCACCGCGCTGATGGATTTATCAGGCGGAAAGAATTTCGTCAGCAGGCGAACGTCAGAGGTAAAAGCCTTGACCGTGTAAGGCGAGCTTCCCTTGTCATTAAGATACGACTCCCAGGCCTTGACGGCGGGATTCAGAAGCGTGCCGGGCGTGATACGAGTAGAACCTTTTGCAGTCATAGTTTCCTATAGATAGTTTAGCGAAAAGAGGGGAGGATGTCAATGTGATAAATCCTGCGGCTGGAAGCAAGGCTGGTAATCATAACCGAGAATCACACGATATTGGGCTGAACCACCAGAATTCGGCATGGATAAAATGCTGGCCGACGAAAGCCCAAGATTGGCCAGGATGGCGCTGCGGGCGTTGGGGTCCTGCAAGGCAGTCAAGTCTATCAGAACAGAACTGGAATAATTCTGCCTGTCCGCATTGGCAACGGTGGTTTGGTAACCCGCATAGTTGAGCCGATTCGCGGCGAGCGCCGCCCATCCACTAAAGGGCGTACCGTTTTCCACTTCGATGCTGGTCGCAACCCGCTGTGTGGAGGTGGTTGAAAGCGTTGTGGCCTGGACGAGAAACTGTTGAAGCGAGGGCTGATTTGGGAGAAGCACATCTGCGCCGCCGGGGGTCATCCAGGCGCTCACATAGGGCGGACGAATGTAGTAGCTGCGGATGTCCGCATTGGTCAGTTTGGGGGCATAGAGGGCCAATTTCAAGATGTCAGCCAGGCCGAGGTCGGTGGTGACCGTGGAAGAGAAATCGCTATAAAGCTGCGGGATCTGGCTTAACGTATTCGTCTTGAGCGCCTGTGCGAAGATGGCGCGCAGGACTTCCTGCTGGCGGCGGCCGCGGTCAAAATCGCTGGAAGCGAGACGGGAGCGCGCATACCATAAGGCGAGACTGCCATCCATATGAACGACCCCGGGTTGAACCGTATATTGCGCCCAGTTGTTCGGATTGGTGGGGTCGTAGCTGGGATCAATGAGCCGCCAGTCGGTGTAAGGGCAAACCACAGGCACATCAACGCCTCCGAGAGTGTCCACGATACGGCTGAAACCGCTAAAGTCAACCATGGCCATATGATCAATACGAATGCCGAGGTTATAGGCAATCGTATCGCGCAGCAAGACGGATCCGCCACCGGGATAACCTCCAATGCCATATTCATAGGCAGTATTGATGCGCTGCATTCCGACGGTGGGAATATAAACCCACAGATCGCGCGGGATGGAGATCATGGACACCTGTCCATCCCTGGGCCATAGGATGACGGCAACCATTGTATCGGTGCGGAAGGAGGTCGGTGAGCCTTGATCGTGACCGATCAACAAGAAATTGATGGTGTTGCTATCCGTCAGGGGCGGAATTGGAGTGATGTCAACACCCGGCGCAACCGCAGGCGGCGCTGCAACGGTTGGGAACAAGGAACTCAGGTCAATGGCCGCGGTCGGCTGCCGCGGCGAAATGGGGGTGGGCGACGAGGTGGCTGTTGGAAAGAACGGTTCGAGGGTTGGGACTTCGATGGAATACATCGAGGTGGGCGTGGCTTGCAAAATTTGCGGAGGCTGAAAGGGAGTCGGCGTGGGAGAGGCGTTCGGCGCGGCGGTAACCAAAATGAAGGGCGCAGGCGCATCCGAAGGGGCAGCGCCGCAAGATGTCAATAGAAAGGCAAGGATTAGTGCAAGGCGCGGTAATGAGGTCTTCATATAAATTGCCTGTCGATTCGCCAGTAATGAACGCAGATGAGCAAAGATAAACTGTGCTGCCAGGGGCATCCTGCGCGCAGCATTCCTGTGAGAAGCCGCCGCTTCATGGGGCGCTTCGGGAAAAACAGCAGCTTGGACCGGCTAGAATTTTACAAGGACTTTTTGACCCTTAAGAAAGTTGTTGATGTTCATTAGGGCGTGGTGATTGGAAAGGCCGTGGCTGTCGGTGTCGGATAAGTGGGTGTGGAGGATGGAAAGGGAGTAGGTGTAAAGGTCACCGTTGGAGCAATCGTTGCTGTGGCAGGCAACGGAGTGAAACTCGGCGTATCCGTTGGAATTTGGGTATGGCTGGCGGTGGGGGTCAGAGTGCTGAACTCGAGAAGGATGATTACGCTGGGGGGTAACCGTAGGCAAATTCGGCACCCATAACAAATTTCCCGGTGTGATGAAGGTGTTGGGGAGGCAGTTGGCTTGCTGAAGTTCATATACGCTGATGCCAAATGACCCGGCGATGCGATAGAGCGTATCTCCCGGCTGGACCAAGTAGGCACGCACCCAACCGAAGGGCGCACCGCAGCGCTCAATAATCTGAGCGGGCGGGGGCAGCGGGGGCGGGATGTAAATGGTATAGCCCGGCGCAAGGTTATCGGTCAACAAACAATTGGCTTGAGCGAGCTGATAAGGGGAGACTCTAAAACGCGCCGCAAGGCTTTCCAGCGTATCATAGGGATGGACTGCAATCAGAATCCACCCGGCAGGCGGGAGGCAATTTGTAGGCGGCAATTGGGTCGCGGTGGGCAATAAGGTGGCTGAAGGATAGGCAGTGGAACCAGCCGGAGTGGAGGTCAGTGTTTCGGGAACGGTGGGCAGGCTGGTTGTCGGCGCCGGAGAAGGGGCCGTGTAACTTTCGGCCAGAGCTAACGAAAGGCCTCCGACCACGAGCATGACGGAGACCAATCCATACAATATTCCACTCCCCATTTGGCGCACAGCCCGCATTATTTCTTTTCCTTTTTGGCGGGAGAAGGATTTGAGGTTTCACCGGCAATGGGAAGCAGAACGCTGAAGGTAGAGCCTTTCCCCGGATCGCTTTCCACCCAGATACGCCCATGTTGCGCTTCGGTCAACGTCTTGGTGATGGAAAGCCCCACCCCTGTATCGCCGATGCCCTGGATGAGAACGTTATCGGCGCGATACAGGCGGGTAAACACGCGCGGCAAATCCTCGGCGGAGATACCGCCGCCGCTGTCAGTGACCTGGATCATGATGTAATCCTGGCCCTTATCGTTGACGGTCTGGACTTTGAGCTGGATCGTGCCTTCGACGGGCGTCGCGGCGCCCGCGTTTTGCAATAGATGGATCATAATTTGCTGCAATGCTTCACGATCCGCGTTGAGCGACGCAAGTTTCCTGGGGAGGTCGAGATGGAGGGAAATGTTTTTCTCGCGCAGTTGGCTGCCGGTATACGACATGGCATTGTCTATGATCTTGTTCAGATCCACAGGCTCCATCTTGAGATCGGCAAGCCCACTTTCGAGCGTGGTGACCTGAATCAGGTCATCTATCAAACTGCCGACCCTTTCCGTGGAGGCTTTGATCCGCTCGACAAATTTGCGCTGCAAGGAGCCGAGAATGCCGACCGACTCGCCAAGCAATAAATCCGTATAACCGACAATGGAGGACATGGGCTGGCGCAGTTCCTGCGAGATGGAAGCAATCACTTCCGCCTGCTCGCTTGGTTTGTTGTGCCCGGCTTTGCCGGCTTTCTCCAGTTCCAGGAACCTGATATTGGATTCGGCCAACTGGTTTTGCAGACGCGCCACATCCTGCAGCGTAGCTCTTAACTCCCGTTCGACCTGCGACTCGGAACGCCCTCTTTTGGTGCGCGCCAGTTCAAGTTCCTTTTGCAGTTCCTCGATGGTGCGCTGCGATTCTTCCTGCACTTCCATCAGGGAGGCGATGCTTTCGCCCTGCGATCTTTCGGATTGCGATTTCAGCGCATCCACTTGTTGTTTTAGCTCACTGCTTTGCTTTTCGAGTTCTGCGATGTGATTTTGCGCGGCCTCGAGCGTTTTCCTGGCCTGCTCATCCGCCTGCTCCAACTTGCTCATCTTCTGACCACGCTGGATGATCGGCACCAGGGAGGCGGCGATGCTCGTAAGGAAGGCCTGGTCTTCGGCGCTCCACAAACGGTTGGAATATGGCGAAAGCAGGATGATGCCGCCGGTCGACTCCTTATCAGGATTTACAATCGGAACTTCCAATAAATTCCCGGGGCTTTGAAGCCCGAGAAATTCGCTTAAGCCCTTGATATCCGCCGAGGTGCTGGAGGCCGGCATACGCAGGGCGCGGCCGCGCTGCATGGAATTCGAAAGCATTGGAATGGCATTCTTGCTGAGATTTCCGCCATCTATGCTTTCTTCGCGGATCAAGTCGTAGCCGCTGGCGATAATCATCTGATTCTTGTTTTCCGTAATATATACCAGGAAGCAGAGATCGGCCAGCATGGTCTGGGCAATTGCGCGCGTGATCGCCTGATCCACCTTGGGCGCGCTCGACTCGGCGGCCAAGGCGAGCAGGGCGTGGAATGTCTTAGGGTCGGTGCTATACCGACGCCGTTCCTGAACCGCCGCGGTTTCCCTTCTGGCTTTTGATGGCTTCTCCGCCGACATGCTTATATTTACAGTGCCAACGCTGGCGGGTGCGGAAAAACGCTGGGGTAAAGTCAGCAGGATCGGGTAAGCGGCCAGATAGGCCAGCCGGATAATCCCGGAGTAATTGCCATCCTCGTGGAAGGCCAAATGTCCCAAATGGCCGAGGAAGATCAATGCGAAAACAGCCAGCCCATTTCCATAACCGTTGGGCCGGCGGATGAGCAGGATCAATGCGCCGATGAAAATCAGGCTCAGGGAGGCAATTTGCCAAAGTAAATCGTCGGCAGTCACGTTATAGGTTGTAAGGGAAGATTGATGCGGCCAGGTTAATAGACTGATCCCCAAGGCGGCCCCGATCAACAAACTTAATAGGATCGCGCTTGCATCGGCGGATCGGCTGGGTTCGGGAAAAGCCCACAGCCAGGCGATCCAAACGATGCTAAAGAGCGTAAAGGCGCGATCCAAGGGCGGCAGGCTGGCGGTCGGATTGATGATGCCCTGCCACCCCAATCCGCTGAAAGCAAACATAAAGAACTGGGCTAAAAGCAAAAGCCCAAGACCCAGCATCATGCGGCGGGCTTGGGGAAATTCGCTCGAACGCCAGTGGTTGAACGCAAACTGAAGCGCGCCGGCAATGGAAAACACCAGCACGAGGTGATAGATTATGTTGCCTGGCGGAGCGGTTAACAGCGAAAAAATCTGGCTGAATAGAGCGCTCATTCGGTGGAATTATACTGCTTTTTGTGAAGGCAATTTAAACTATACTAAGTTTGCCAGCAATTCTCAATATGGCAAAACAGGGGAGATGCGAGGAGTAAAAAGGGAGAAAGCCGATGCTGACAATGATGAGGCAAAGGGTTCCAGCAACGATGGGCAAGAGCAAGTATTTCAATGGTTGTTGAATGGAACATGAGCTGCCGTCCCAATCGCGACGGAGCCTGAAAATGCCAACCGGGTCAAATAGGATTGGTCATCCGGTACCCAAATCAAGGCCATGGAACATGA
>PMLN01000117.1:330-2999 GCA_003158885.1 Anaerolineae bacterium | reverse complement strand
CCGTATATCGGGGAACACGTTAGATCCTTCCATTTCTGCTTGGATGTCAAAAGAGATGGCAAATAGTGATATTTTATGCCAGTCAGCATCTGGCAATGGAATATCAGTCAATGTTAGATCAGTGGTTTTTATTATCTTCCTTGTACTCATATGATTTCCTACTTCATGTTATTAACAGGTGTCTCTCCAGTAATTTCCGCAGAGGAAATCACTGGAGGAATAAGCCACCCTGATGGCGCGGGCTCCCTTCGGGAGTGCTACGCGAAGACCCTCGCCGAGCATGGAGTACCAACCTTGCACCAGCAGGTTCATGGAGTTACCGTGAACGGAATTTCCTTTTCCACAATTGTTGTTGGGTCGTTACAAATATTTCCCTTGATAGTAACCCTCATTGCTATTGGGTTGCCAACCACGGGTGTAGATAATCTCGGTCTTACGTAAACAGCTTTTAGATCCAAGGGGTTTCCGTAAGGTTCAAGTTTATTGTTTTGTGGATGCAAATAAGTTCCCAAATTGTTAGTTTCTACCCATGCATCATTTTTGTCCAAGTAATAGATTTTTATTCCAAAGTCATCGGGAAATTCAATACAAGCCGTTGACATATTGATCACCAAGAAAGTTAGATCCTCAGATGCCTTAATATCAGGGCCTTCAACAAATTTTATTGCAAGATCTGAACCGGAGACTCTCTGTGGCGTTGGCGAACAAGACATCAAAACCATTGCCGATAAAAAGCCAATAACCAGAGATGATTTAAAGCCATTTATCATTATCAGCCTGTCTGAACTGGCTTATACCAGGCATATACATCGTTCAATACCTTGTCTGATACGAAACGACTGAGATTTCCTCAGACCGTAATCAAGGCGCGGATACGATCAAAGGTGGCGGGGCCAATGCCGGGGACATTCATGATGTCCTCGATATGCTGGAAGGGGTGCTGCTGGCGATAGGTGACGATGCTTTGGGCGGTCACAGGGCCGATACCCGGCAAGGTATCCAATTGCTGAAGCGTAGCAGTGTTGATATTAACCAAGGCGGAACGCGGCGTTGTGGTGACCCGAGGCGTGAGAGTGGTAAGCACGGTAAAAGGCGAATGGGTGGGAGTGGGCGTGGTCAAGGCGCTGCCGGATGAAGAAATTACCACCTGCTGTCCATCCTCCAGGCGTGCGGCCAGGTTGAGCGAACCCGTATCCGCGTCCGCCAATAGGCCACCAGCGGCATCCACCGCGTCCTGCACGCGGCTGCCGTCCGGCATCGAGTAAACACCGGGTTTCACCACTTCACCCATGATCTGGATCACGATGGGCGCCTGGGTGGGGGCAGGTTCAAGAGTCACAGGCTGACCGGGTGACATGCGAGTCACAATGAGAAGAACGGCGGCCAGCACAAAGCCCGCCATCAATCCAATCAAAACATAAAGAATGTTTTTCATGCCTTGATTTTACATCAACTTCATGACGGACATCTTCTCGTTGAACAGCGCGCCAATCAGCCTTGCAAAACGGGCCAGGCGGCGAAAGTAAGGCGGCATTTCAGCGAAGTCAAGGGAGCGAAACCCCCAGCGGGTATAAAAGGATTCAAGCTTCGCGCGGCAGGTCAAATAGAGCGGACGAGGCGCACGCGCGATCAGATGCTCGATCACGGCGCGAGCAATCCCCTGGCTGCGAGACGATGGCTCAACGGCGATGGAAGCCAGTTCAATCACATCCGGCCCATGCGGCTTCAGTTGGCCGCAACCCAGCATCCGGTCAGAGGCATCCACGGCAAGCACAAAGCGGCGCCAATCCAAATCCATGGGGTTGATCCCGACGCGATGAATCAGATCCCGGATGGCAGGAAAATCATTTTCAGTAGCGGGGCGAAGGGTAAAGTCAGCCAAGCAAACCTGCCGCAAGGACAATTATAAACGAACCCACGAACCAATGGATCAAGAACGGATAAACAAAGGAGCGAGTCCGGTAAGCAACCCACCCAAAGGCAAAACCGCCGAAGATCGTGGACAAGGTCTCGATCTCGGGCTTGCCGATATGCGCCAGCGCAAACGGCACGGCCTGCAGCCACAACGCCTCCGCCCCAAATTTGCGAACGAACGCAAATAAAATAAAACCGCGAAAGAAGAATTCCCACCCGAATAAATCAATCAACGTATTCCACGGCAAGCCGGCGGCCTGAGGTGCGTAATAGGATCGCATGGCGGGATTACGCGCCGCAAACCAGAGAATGACCGAGAGCGCGGCGACGCTAATGGCAGACAGAATCAGTCCAGCTTTCCAATCCCCGAATGTAAACCCGTAGCTGCGCGGATCGTCACGAAAGACGAGGAGAATGATTATCAGCGGGATAAATAAATACAGGATGATGCGATCAAAGGCCTTGTCCGGCGTGAGTTGGTGATATGAATCGACCANNCAGCAGCAAGGTGCTGACGATGATGACCGTCACAACTTTCCAATCGAAATGCAGACGCTCGCCAAGCAAAGTTTTCATGAAATTCGAGGCAATTATCGGTTATAGGAGAAACAGAACGCGGATGACACGGATAAAGCGGATACTCACAGAGGCGTAAAAATGACAGGGCTTAACCGGGAAGCAAGCGCAGAACGACGCGCACGGATAAAGGCTCAAGCGGCAACTTTTTGTTTTTGATGAAGCTCCTTCTTCAAGGC
>PMLN01000117.1:0-199 GCA_003158885.1 Anaerolineae bacterium | reverse complement strand
GGAATGATTGAAACAATCGGAGGGCTCCATGGAAGGGGACATCAAATAGAACCCATCCTCGATCTGCAAGATCTGCTGGGTAAAATTTTCCATGTTGTGGTCAATCTCAGCCGCAGAAAGAATCTTTCCGCCCCACAAGGTCAATATTTCGCCTGCGTGAATCGGCTGGCGCGCAAATACACCGCGATCGCCTTTGTCC
>PMLN01000294.1 GCA_003158885.1 Anaerolineae bacterium | reverse complement strand
CATGCGCGTCCGGCATGGACTTCCGGCGGAAACCTGCCTGCGAAATATGTGATCCATGCTGTCGGTCCCGTGTGGGGCGACGCTCAAAGTGCGAGTGCAGGTGGTGATGAAGATAATAAATTGGCAGCGGCGGTCAATGGCTCACTGGAAGTTGCAGATGAATTGAAATGTTCATCCATATCCTTTCCTGCGATCTCAACCGGCATCTTTGGCTTCCCAAAAGACCGCGCCGCGGATGTGATATTTTCCGCCATCGAAAATTATTTTTCTCATCACGAATCGGGGATCAAATTGATTCGACTGGTTTTATTCGATAGTGAAACTATAAGAGCGTTTATGACCGTATGGTCTGACAGGTCCGAGAAGTCTTACAAGTCTGACAAATCTGAGAAGTCAGACTTGTAAGAATATTTGACTTATGAGACTTGTAGGACTTGCATGATCTCTTCCTCCCAAAACCCAAAGATCAAATTAGCCCGCGCATTGACAGGCCGCCCAAAAGAGAGGCGCGAGGCGGGGGCATTTCTTGCCGAAGGCGTGCGGCTGGTAGAGGAGGCATATGCGGCAAATTGGCCGTTTCGGTTTGTGTTGTATTCGGATGAAATAAGCGAGCGGGGGAAAAAATTAGTTGAGAAGTTGGAAGAGAAGAAGATTGAAGCAGAGAAAGTAGAAAGTGTTTTGCTTCAATCTTTGAGCGAAACCGAAACATCGCAAGGCTTACTTGCTGTTCTCAACGATTTCCGAATCCCGATTCCCGAATCTCCAAACTTTATTTTGATTCCCGATTCAATTCGCGACCCCGGCAACCTCGGTGCATTACTGCGCAGCGCGGACGCCGCTGGCGTGCAAGCCGTGTTGATCCCGCCCGAAACAACGGATGCCTTTGCACCAAAAGTCCTGCGTGCCGGGATGGGCGCGCATTTCCGATTGCCGATGCACACGATGAATTGGGATGAAATCAATCAAGTCAGCAAGTCAGCAAGTTTAAAGGTTTTTCTCGCAGATATGAATGGTCAATCATGCTGGGAGACGGATTTCCGTCCACCGCTGGCGTTGATTATCGGCGGCGAAGCGGAGGGAGCCAGTGAACCGGCTCGCAAATTCGCAAATGCCTTTGTGAAGATTCCAATGGCTGGCAACATAGAATCATTGAACGCAGCAGCTGCTGGTTCGGTGTTGATGTTTGAAGTAATGAGACAGAGAAGAAATTAAACACAACCCTGAGAGAACACAGGGCATAGGACACCAAGAGCACGACGGACTCGTTTCAAGTTTGGAAAAGACAAGAGAAATGAAAATTCGTTCCATCACTTACTTCTGCAACCCCAAATATCCTTTGGATGAGAAAATCATCAGACAGGCTGGGGAATTTCTTGCCATGACCAAATCTACGTACGAAGCGGCAGGCTATGAGGTACAAACTGTCCGTTTGGCGACAATCCCATTCCCAAAAATGTTGGGTGCAAAACAAATTGATAGCCTTCCGAAATTTGCGGAACAGCTTACCGGTGTAATTCAACAGGCAAACATCGGATTCGCTTCGCTGGGACCGGCTTTACCTGACTTCCGAAGTCTTGGAGACTTCGGAAGTCTTAGAAGCTATGAGGTGATTCCCGAAGCGATTGCGGCCTCCAATAATATTGCCTTCGGCGGATGGATGGCGGATAAGGCAGGCGGTATTGATCTGGCCGCGATCAAGGCCTGTGCGAAGATCATTCAAAGAAATTCAACGATTCAAAGCAGCGGATTTGCCAATTTCAATTTCGCGGCGCTGGCAAACGTCAAAGCGGGCGCACCGTTCTTCCCGGCCGCGTATCACGATGGCGATACACCTGCCTTTGCCATCGCGACCGAAGCGGCAGATTTGGCAGTGGAGGCATTTTCGGCCAGAGACGGCAGACCGGGGACGGTTGACGATGGGCGCAGACGATTGATCAATGAGATCGAAAAGCACGGCAAAATCCTCGCCCGAATCTCAAACAAATTATCGAAAACAGGAAAACCCGGTACCCGATTCAACGGGATCGATTTTTCGCTGGCGCCTTTTCCCGCCGAGGCACAGTCGCTGGGTACAGCCTTTGAACAAATGGGCGTGCCGCAGATTGGCCTGCACGGTTCGCTGGCGGCGGCCGCCATCCTGACCGAGTGCATCGAACGCGCCGATTTTCCGCACACGGGTTTCAGCGGATTGCTGATGCCCGTACTTGAAGATGCGACCCTGGCCCAACGCGCGGCGGAAGGAACGTTGAGCGTAAAGGATGTCCTGCTTTATTCGGCAGTATGTGGCACCGGATTAGATACCGTGCCTCTGCCGGGCGATACGACTGTTGAACAAATCACCCCGCTCCTGCTCGATCTTTCGGCCCTGGCGCTGCGTCTCGATAAGCCGCTCACCGCACGGCTGATCCCCGTTCCCGGCAAAAAAGCAGGCGAACCCACATCCTTTGATTTCGGTTTCTTCGCCAACAGCAAAGTGATGTCGCTGGATGCAATGCCGTTGAACTCTTCATTGGCAGGGGATGAAATATTTTCGCTTCAATCACGTACAAAATAAAAATGGGCGGATGGTCATCCGCCCCTACGACTCGGTTCGCCAATACTCTCCACCCCCGCCTGCGCGCTGCATCAATCCAAAACCGACCAATTCGCGCCGCAATGAAGCCGTATCTTCGTGAACCTGGCCAAGGATCTTATTGACCTGCTTTTCGCTATATCGTTTCCCCGGCTCAAATGCTTTAACGATATAACGTAAAACCGCTTCCAGTTTTTTTCTCTGGGCAGGGATGGTTTTCAGACTCCCGTCTTTGCGCGTGTAATCGGCGACGACTTTGCGATCATACGTATCGAGGTCCACATTCTCGATGGCTGTCGTGAAATCCTGGCGTGAAAGCAGGCGACGCGTCTTTTCTTCGAGCGCCTGCCGTCAAGAAACAAGAAAGAAGAAGACTGAATCGGTTATAATTCATCTGTAAGAACTGGTCCTATTTCCCTTTTGGAGGTGTCTTGTGGATCTCTCGAAGCATGCGTTCTTTGAGGGAAAAGTTGTCCCGCTTGCGGATGCGAAAATCAACATAGCCACACACGGCTTTTTGTATGGCACAGCTGTATTCAGCGGCATACGGGCTTACTGGAACGAAGAGAAGAAACGTCTCTTCGTTTTTCGTCCCCGGGATCATTATCATCGCCTTCTGCATTCGGCGCGCATAATGGCGATGCAAACCAGTTATGACNNTTATGACGAAGAGAGTTTGATCGAGCTCACGCTGGAGTTATTGCGCCTGGATGGCTACCAGCAGGATGTTTACATGCGCCCGACGTTTTATAAGTCTGACCTTGGGATTGGCGTGAAATTGCATGATCTTAAAGACGAGTTTTGCCTTTTCACCATGCCCTACGAGAAATATGTCAAGAACGATACCAACGCGCATGTGACCATTTCATCCTGGAGGCGGATTGACGACAATATGATCCCGGCGCGCGGAAAGGTGGCGGGCGCCTACGCCAACTCGGCTTTGATCAAAACCGATGCCAACCGCGCCGGCTTCGACGAGGCGCTGGTACTGGATCAAAACGGCCACGTTTCTGAAGGCTCGGCCATGAATGTTTTCATGGTGCGGGACGGTGTCGTGATCACGCCGCCGATCACGGATAATATCCTGGAAGGCATCACCCGCAGGTCGGTCATCGAACTTCTTCGCAATGAAATGGGACTGCAAGTGACCGAACGTTCCATTGACCGCACAGAGGTTTCCATTGCGGAAGAGTTCTTCATGACCGGCACCGCCGCGCAGATCATGGCCGTCACCAAGGTGGATTATCGTCCGATTGGCCGCGGCGAGATGGGACCCATCACGGCAAAATTACGGGTACTATTCGACGATCTGCTGCGCGCAAAAAATCCAAAATATAAACACTGGAATATAGAGGTTTAAAGAATAAACTGGCGGCCATTTGGCCGCCAGTTTATTCTTATCGTTTCTTGAAGCGGACGAGTACTAAATTTTTTGAACAATCGTTATAAGTATTGATATAAACATTGTCTGATAGAGGGAGTCCAGACTGATCTAACACTTGCAGATACAAAGTGTGATTCGAAGCAACGGGGAGTGTAGTGAGATGAAGAATATTTCCTAAGTTAAATTCAAAACCGGACCTGCCGTATGCAGGGTAAGCACCACTAGCAGTTATCGAGTTTGTTGGCACTGGCTGACCATTTAGTGTGCCAAAAAGCCCAATGAGCATAGGGATCATATCAGCGCCATTAGAATCTACAATTGTTCCTCCTATACCAAGCCAATTGCAACCCAAATCAGGATAAATGATGGTGCTACTGATATACGTAACTGTAGCTGCAAATGGCGCCTTCGGAGTAGCTGTAGGTGTCAACGTTTTCGTTGGCGGGACGAGCGAGAAGGAAGTCTCGGTGGGGATCAAGGTAAAGGTTGCCGGAGGCGTATCGGTGGCGG
>PMLN01000042.1 GCA_003158885.1 Anaerolineae bacterium | reverse complement strand
ACCCGGTGCGTTTTGTAAAAATCAATGCCGAAGTTCGCCATCTCGCGCTGCATGGCCTCGTTCTCAATGCCGATCTGGACAATATCCACATGACGACAACGCTCATTTATAACGAGGCGCCGGGGCCTTCGTTATCATCCGCCAAAATCTCCTGCGCAAGCTTTTGCAAGGCGTCGGCCTCTTCCACCTTGGCGGCGCGCCAATACTGGTCGAGCAATTCAAGCGGGCTTAAACTGCTGACGGTTTGATCGGCAGGCAGGCGAATACGCGCCTCCATCTGCGGGCGCCTGGCCAGGTGAAACTCAAAGGCCGTCTCGGTATATTTTCGCAGCGCAGCTTCATCAATCAACGGATCAAATTCACGCGGATAATCAACGGTGAGGCGCAGAATGGCGCCTTCGATTTCTTTTGGCATTGGCAAGGCCGACTTGAGATTCTCCGTCACCCCCTCGCTCGAGGTCAGGACGATTCTCCGGTCAATGAAGCGACGCACCCCTTCCAGTTTTTTCCATTCCACCTGGGTTCGGCCGCGCTGGACATCGGCGATGACAAAGTAGCGGTCATCCGCGGCTTCACCAAAGTCCACACGTTCAATGGAGCCGGGGTAGATCACAGGCGGGTGTTGACCCTCATTCAGATCCTGCGGCTTGTGAATGTGACCCAGCGCGACATAATCAAAGCGGGGATTCTTGACCAGTGAGCCGGGTAGAACCAGGTCGCTTCCGAGCATCACCATGCGCTCCGAGCCGAACTTTGCGCCCTGCACGGAGGCATGCGCAGTGAGAATCAGTGGAAGTCCCGGGTCGGCTTCTTCAAGCCAGCCTTCCATTAATTCCGATATTCGCGATTCGATATTCGAATAAATTTCAGAGGGATCGGCTGCGCTCATATCCTGCGAGGCGATCAGACCGGAGCGTGAAATCCAAGGCAGGGCAATCACTTGAACGGGCAAATCCCATAGATCCTTTGGCTTTAAAATTTCAGGTGTTTGCAGAACCCGGACATACGGCACCTGCAGAGTATCGAATTCCTGAATGGCATGGGCGCGTCCGATGGCCGGCGATAGATCGTGATTGCCGACGAGAAGCAGGGTCGGGATCCTGGCCTGGGATAAACGGATGATCCTCCTGCCCCACTCGCGTTGAAAAGTGGGCGCGGGCGAACGGTCTTTATACGCATCGCCCGCAAAGATGACCATGTCCACTTTTTCATGGATGGCTGTGTTTACAATGGTATCGAGCGACTTGAGAAAATCAAGCACGCGCAGGGGCAGTCCCGTTTCAGGATCGTGCCGGCCATAATTGGCCATGTCAATGTGGGCGTCGGCAAAGTGGAGGAGTTTCATAGTTGGATAGTTAGATAGTTGGGTAGTTAGATAGTTGGATAGTTAGGTAGTTTGGCGGATACGAGGTTTGGTGGTCAGCTTTCTAAGGTAGGCAATCATGCCATTGATCAGACGCTTGGTCTCGGTGGCAAGATTATAAGCCAAAGAGAGTTCTTCCTGACTGATGTAATTGCGGTCAAGCGCCAGATAGAGTTCCGATTGAACCTCGCTGGCAGAGCGCCTTGCAATCTTGAGAAAACGAATGAATTCGAGATGGGTGCCAGCGTCAAATCCTTCGGCAATGTTATGCATGGATGAACCGGCCGCATCTTGAATTTGGCCTCTCAGGTGAAAATCTTTGAAAAATTGTGAGCGTTCGGTCAAATCATAAACCGAATTCGCCAATTGGCGAGCCTTTTGCCAACTTTGCAAATCTTCAAATCGTTCAATCTTAGCCACAGAACCCTCCTATCGTGATTGACTACCGAACTTCAAAATTATCGAACTACGCAACTAAGGTAAAACTCCCAAAGTCTGCAAACCCTGAAGCGCAGGCGGATAGTTCGGATGAATGACCAAAGCGGAACGATAATCATTGGCGGCGGTCTGGGTTTGGCCCGTGGCGGCTTCCGCCATGCCGCGCCAGTAGAGACTCTCCTCCAGTGTGGGCTGGGCAATCGTTTTGAGGGTTGTGTTCGCCAGGTTGATCACATCCTGATAACGCCCGGCATAGAAGTAGGCAAAATACGGACCGGTTTGATACCACATCATGCGAAACGGGCTGGTACTGTAGGCAAATGGCATGGCATTATAAATTTGAAAGGCCTGATCGTACGCGAAGGCGGCATCCACGTATTCCTTCAAGGCCACATGACTCGTCCCAACAGCGAACCAGGCGAAGAACTGGTCAACGCCTGTCAAGGATTGAGCATCCGAGGTGGCGACATCCAGCGCGTGATGCGCGGCCCAGTTTTCGTCGGAGTAAGAACCGAGCAAAGACATCACATCCGATTCGCGATCCGATGGATACACGACCACAAAGATATAATCGAAGCTCCGCCACTCCTTCATGAACTCATTATAAGAAACGTGATAATTCTGGCCGCCGCCCAGGCTGGTTTTGAATGTGTCTTGAATAATGAGCGTTTGCGTATTGTCGTCATAACCAGTAATGTATTGGTAATGTCCCATCCAACTGAGTTGGCCGGTCAGGTCAATTTGTTGTTCACCTTTTTCCGCCACAACCGGAAACCCGCCAGCGACCAGCCGCTTGATCACATCTATATTCCCGCCGTACCGCAAAGCGGAACTCATGCCCGGTACCTTCTCGGTGATGAAGTCCTGTAGTTCATAGGGCATCACGTTTTTGTCCGGGCTAGCGGCCGGGTCGCCGACTTTGTTGGCATTGCCAGGCATCAGGGCTTTACCAATCGTGTCACGGTTTCCATTCCAGCCCCAGAACGTCAGCGCCATGGAAAAGTTCGTCGGGCCACAGTAATTGTAGCGGCCAAACTGGTCCTCATATTTGAAGTTGGTCAATGAAACCGCAGCCGGCAAAGGCTCCGGCGTGAGCGTAGGCGTGGCGGCATCCGCGACGGGAAGCGGGGTCGGCGTTATGGATACTGCCTGCTGCGCTGAATAAGCCTGCATCGTGGCGCTGACAATGGCATCGATCGCAGACTGTTGCGACACCTGCGGAACAAAGACAGCCTGGCTGGGAGGTTGGAAAAAATAGGTGACGCGAGTATGCAGATCATCAAGCCGCCACGCCAGATGCTCATGAATCGGCGGGACATAATACATGCCAATGGCAATGAGAATCAACAGCGGAATGGCCAGAATACCGATAAGTCTCTTACGCATGAAAATTATTCTAACATATGGATATTAAAGTGCTCTCAGAGTTATAATACCCTCATGCCAAAAACTCACACACGCTTCGTCTGCCAGCAATGCGGACGCGTATCCGCTTCCTACATGGGCAAATGCCCGCAATGTGGCTCGTTCAACAGCATGGTCGAGGAGATCGTCCATGATGAACCGGTCAGCAAAGGCGCGACTGCCAATGTGCGCGGGCTGACGGGACGCTCACAGCCGCGTCCCATTGGCGAGATCGGCGGCGAGGGCGAAGACCGCATCCCCCTGCCCATCGGCGAGTTTGCGCGCGTGCTGGGCGGCGGCATCGTACCGGGTTCCATTGTGCTGGTCGCCGGCGATCCCGGCATCGGCAAGTCTACGCTGATGTTGCAAATGGCAATGGGAATGGCCGAGAAGAAGCGCGTGCTTTACGTTTCAGGCGAAGAGTCCGAGCGGCAGATCAAGATGCGCGCGACGCGATTAACATCCACTGTAGGGGTACAGCAGGACGAGCAATCCATAAATTCCACCGTAGGAGCACAGCAGGACGATCAATCACACAAGGCATTAAGAAGTTCTGCTGTGCCCCTACCCAAAAACTTATTATTGGTCACCGAAACAAACCTGGAAGTTATTCTCAACCATGTCAACGATATCAAACCTGATCTGCTGATCGTCGATTCGATCCAAACCGTTTATCTTTCCGAGCTTGATTCATCGGCGGGTTCCGTTTCCCAGGTGCGCGAGTGCGCCTCGCAGTTGCGCGAACTCGCCAAGTCCAGCGGCATTTCCATTTTCCTCATTGGTCATGTCACCAAGGAAGGCGCCATCGCCGGTCCGCGCGTGCTGGAGCATATTGTGGATACCGTGCTGTATCTCGAAGGTGACCGCTTCCAAGCCTATCGTTTACTGCGCTCGGTGAAGAACCGGTTCGGCGCGACCTCCGAGGTCGGCGTGTTCGAAATGCGCGAACGCGGCCTGATCGAAGTGACCAACCCGTCGGAGGCCTTTCTCGAAGAGCGGATGATCAATGCGCCGGGTTCCTCGATTGCCGTCGCGATGGAAGGCACGCGTCCGATCCTGGTCGAGATTCAAGGCCTGACTTCCCCGACCCAATTCGGGAATGCGCGCCGCACGCCGAACGGCGTGGACTTCAACCGGCTTCTGCTGATCGCGGCGGTGCTGACACGACGCGTGGGACTCAAACTCTCTGAGCAGGATGTTTTCGTCAACGTGGTGGGCGGGATTCAAATTGATGAACCGGCCGCCGATCTGGCCGTGGCCGCGGCCATTGCATCCTCCTGGAAGGACATCGCCATCCGCGCCGAGGCGGTGTTGATCGGCGAAATCGGCCTGGCAGGTGAACTGCGCATGCCGGGCCAGATGCAGGCGCGCCTGCGCGAAGCGGCCAAACTGGGATTCAAATGCGCCATTGTGCCGAAAGCGATCCACAAAGGCGAACCCTGGCCAAAGGGAATCGAGATCATCGAAGCGCGTTCGGTCTCACAAGCGCTGGACGAGGCTTTTGCGATCCAAAGAAAACCGGCAAATAACAAGTAAGGAGGATTTTCAAGCCACTTTACGCGACAGGCAGCACTGCAATCAACCGTGGTGTTCTCCATTCTTCTTTAAAACCGGCCACAGATTTCACGGATTGCCACAGATTGGGACTCAGAATCCGTGAAAATCTGTGGCAATCCGCCTGCACTTGTGTACGTACAAGTGTGGCAAAAAATTCAACCACGGTTAAATGCGGTTCTGCCACGCGACAATTCGATCTCTTCTTCGTATATTTCCCTGAAGGAGAAGCTCCATGAATTACAAAATCATTTCCATTGTTTTGATTCTTGCATTGGCGGCCCTGGCCTGCGGGTTTAGCGTTTCATTGCCCAAGGCGCCCACGCCCGGGCCGGATGTCACAGATACGATCACAGTGCCGGTCCCCGATACCGCTACAACACACTTAAGCATCAACTTCGGCGCGGGTGAGTTGACCCTAAATCCCGGTGCACAGAAATTGGTGGAGGGTACGGCCACCTACAATACCCCAGACTTAAAACCCGAAGTCGTCACAGATAGTAACGGCATAGAGATCAAACAAGGCAACTTGACGAATATCCCCTACCCGGGCAACATCAAGAATACCTGGGATCTCAAGCTTGGCGTTGCGCGCATGGACCTGGCCATCAACGCCGGGGCTTATACCGGCACCTATGAACTCGGCGGGCTTTCGCTGACCAATCTCACCATCAAGGATGGCGCATCAAAGGTAGGATTGTCCTTCTCGCAGGCCAACCTAATCGAAATGACGCTATTCCGTTACGAAACCGGCGCGTCGACTGTCAAAATGAGCGGACTGGCGAACGCCAATTTCAGCACCATGATCTTCAACAGCGGCGCGGGCGACTACACCCTGGATTTCTCCGGCACATTGCAGCGTGACGCGACAATCACCATCTCCAGCGGATTAAGCAATATCATCCTGGTGATTCCCCAAAATGTGAACGCAAACATCACCACGGAGAGCGGGCTGGCAAATATCAATGCCGGGCCGGGCTGGACTCAAAACGGCAATCANNAAAACGGCAGCCAATATACTCAAAACGGCTCCGGCCCAACGCTGACTTTTCTGATAAAAACCGGCGCGGGGAACCTGACGTTGACCCACTAATCCCAGCGATTGAATTTCTCCTCTCCACTCAGAGAGGAGAAATTTATTAACTGATGTTACGCAC
>PMLN01000079.1:238-4919 GCA_003158885.1 Anaerolineae bacterium | reverse complement strand
GGTAATTGGTAATTGGTAATTGGGGAATGGATCATGGTCATGGATGATGGTTAATGGGGAATGGTAATTGGGAAATGGATCATGGATGATGGCTAATAGAAAATAGGGAATGGGAAATGGGAGATGAAGAACGGAATGCTCTGTTCGGGCTTTCAGGTAAGCCAAATACAAATTTTCAAAACTTACCACCTGTGAATACAGATCCTTATAGGTTTTCATAGGCTTCTCCTTTTTTAAAATTTGCCCGCCTTCGGCGGGAGGGCGGGCAGAACGCAGAAAGCAGAAAAACAGAAAACAAGAGATCAAATGGGCGGGGAAACCACCACCACACGAAAACCGAAGTAGTACCAATGCCCGTACGGGGGATCGAAGTGCCTGTTCGCGAGGCGCGCGAGATCCACACTGAGGTACCACGAGCCGCCGCGCAGAGCCAGCCAGTTATCCTTCACCTCTCTAAAGTTGGCCTGCCACTCCCAAACATTGCCGCTCATGTCCATAATGCCCAAAGGACTTGCGCCCTGCGGATACATCCAGACCGGCGTGGTGCGATTGATGCCGCTTTCATAGGTGTTTGCAAAGCGAACAACATCTTCTTTCTTTTCCAGTTTGCCCCATGCGAAACGATCTCCTTCTTCCCCACCTGCGGCGGTCACCCATTCGTTTTCAGTGGGCAATCGGAAGATCAGGCTGGAAGGTTGAAGATTGAAAGTTGAAAGGCTTTGCGCTTCCGGCTGGGTTTGCCAATTCTCCGCTAACCATTTGCAATAGGCATTGGCTTCGTACCAGGTGATGCCAACCACCGGCGCGCTGCGGCGGCTGGCGCCCAAGCGCGGGTCGTGCCAGTAGCGAGGCTCGATCATTTTTCCATCCTTGAGGTTGTTTCTCAGCCAACCCTGAACCTCCTTATCCCAATAGCCTTTTTTCATTGGGGCCAACTTCTCATCGTAGGCAGGAAAATCCTGCCACAGTTTCTCGTTATGAAAATTCTCTTCCTTCAAGAAACGCGCGTACTGAAGATTGGTGACCGGATATTTCGCCATGTAACAAGCCGGGATGGAATCCCGACCTGGGATTTGGATGAAGTCATACAGGTCGTCGGGAACGTAGCCAAGCTCGTCAGAGATGTCGGCGAAATCCGCACGACGAGGAGGGGGAAGGTGCCATGACCTGGAAAGTTCAACCAATTCAGTACGCGTCTCGCGCACCACTTTTCGGTTGAAATGTTCCGCCCCCACATCCGCGATGGCTGAACCCGCCAGGAAGGCAGGCATTCCCAGCAGTTCAGGATTATTGCCCTCTTCCAGATGCCGCAAAACGATCACAAACTGATCCAATACATCGCTCTCCCCGCTGGCATTGAGCATTAATTGCCCCGCCGCAAGCCGGATGACCTCGCGCCAGCGCGGATTCGTCCAGTGTTTCTGAACGATTTCGCGCCGATCCTTTTCGCTGCGCGCCGCAATCGCAACCCCGGCGAGATATTCCTCAAGAGTCAAATGAAAGAAACCGACCTGCCCCGGACTGCGCTCGATCAGCAAACCCACTTCCTCACGAGCATGACGCATAAACATTTCTGAAATCTCATCCGCCCTTTCATCCTTCAATTCATCGTCTTTTTCCTGCAGCAAACGTTTGATCTGCCTGCGCCATTCCACCTCGGGCATGACCCCGCCGGGCTGATTTTCATGCACCCAAAAAGCCAGGGAGGCCATCATCGGCAGGACGCGCGAGGCGCTCAAAACATCATAGATCAGAATATCGTGGCGCGTCTGCGCCTGACGCCAGCTTTCCACCATGGTCTTGGTGACGATCTGATACAGAGTCACACGCTCGTTGGGAAGACGCGTGCCAAGTTTATGGATCATGGCGAGGATCGTCAACAAAAGCGGATTAATGGCCAGACGCTGAACGCTGTCGGAACGCATGATGTCCGCCATGAGCGGATCCACACTGGCTTGAGAGCTGGAGTAGAGAGCCTCCAGCGAGAGATCAGGATTGTTCTTTTGTTCATGTGCGGCAAACCAGCGCAGGAGAAATTCCTTCACTTCATCGGGGATCGCCAGCGCGCTCAACTCCATTTCATCGAAGTCCTGCAGATCGCCGTGCCGATACCCTTCGAGGCGGCTGGTGACGATGATCCGATTGGGGCAATCCGTGCGGCACCTTTGGCGCGAAAACCGCTGAACCTCGGACAACACCGCATTGCGAAGCGTCCTGCCTTTGATCAGAGTATCCCCCACATCCCCAACCTCATCCAGGCCGTCCAACAGAACGGCACAAAGCCCCTGATCCAGCACAAGCTGTAAAAACTCGTTGAAGTTCACGGCACCGGGATCGTGATAATCGCCGATGCTGTTCATCAGAAATTTTTCCAGCGCAAGCCCCGAGTCCGTCTTCAATTTTTCGGCATACTGCGGAAGGCGCACGTAAACGGGGATATAGGGAATATCCAGGCGCAGGCGGCTGGCACCCACCTGTCCGCGTGCCAGCATCAGCGCGATGAATTTCAGGGAAACGGTCTTTCCGCTTCCCGGCTTTCCCACGATCACCAGCCTGGGGCTGCCGTCGAGCACATCCGAAAGGCGCTTTTGCTGCTGGCGCTGTTCGATCAACAGCCGCCGCGACTCGTCAGCCTGCAGCATCTCCTCCCATTCCGCATCGCGCTGGCGCTCCGTCCGCAAAGGGATCAATCCCAATTCAAAATAAACGCTTTCCAACGGCAGGGACTTCAACGCGGGATTAATATCCGGTTTGGAAGTCAACAACTGTGCGGAAAGCCCGCGTGTTTCAAGGTATTTATAATCCGAGTAAATTTTCTCCCGATATTTCCGCTCTATTTCCCGCGCCTCATCTTTTGAAAGCCCTTTCTTGACCAGAACCACACGCAGTGCTTCGCCTGCGGGGGTTTCCACCAGGGTACTGCCCAAACGGGAAAGTTTCGCAAGAATGGAATCCAGCGCCTTGAGTTTGTGCGCTTCATCCGCGTAATCCAACAACGGCTGCCACGATGACCCTGCAAGCCCTGCGCGACAACGCGCGAGCAAAATCGAAAGTTCACCGGCGCGCGAGCGCGGCCAGCCGAGGGCGATCATCAAGTCTTCGGGAGGCGGAGTCTTTTCATCCGTACGCCCGACCAAAGCCAAAGCAACCTGGCGCCGCAAACTTTCATTCTTTTCGGATTGCAAACGATCCAGCCCAACGCCTTTAAGCCAGTTGGCAAGTTTATCTTCATCCTCAACCGGCGCGCCGATTTGTTGAATGGCGGAAGTAAATGCCTGGCGCAATTCTGCATCCGCTTTTTTGGAATCATACTTCTGAGTGAGGCGCGACCTAAATCCCTCCAGGCCCTTATCGAGAGCAGGGTCAACAATACCCTTTTCGGCAAGTTTTTCAACAACCTGATACAACGCCATCGCGAGCAGTGCAGTCGAAAACGGTTCCATGGATTTTGCTCCCTTCGATTACCAGCCAATCATACCTTGAGTCTAGCACAAAAATATCCGCTTGACATGCGACAGGCAACGCGTATAATCACGCCCATAAGAACGCGCGAAGATAAGTAATCAGAAAACTGTTCAGAGAGCCATCAGGTCTCGATACGGCAAAACCCATGCCTACTCGACCCACGGTGCGAGATGGCCGGTCCAATGCTGAAATCCACTTCGCCCATGTTTCCTTCGCAGAAGCAGTTCACGTTCAAAGCGCGACCTGCTGTAAGAAGGACGGGAACCGCCCGTTAGCGCGAAGATGAAGATTATTGCCGTGAGACCCCACCCCGGTCGCCTTCGGCGTGCTTCGCGACCTCCCCTACAAGCGGGGAGGGAGAAGAGTAGAAGACCTCACCCCGGCCCTCTCCTAAAAGGAGAGGGGGTAATAATGAAAGCAGGTGGCACCACGAGACGCCCCCTCGTCCTGCAGACGGACCGGGGCGTCATTTTATTTTCTCACCACAAAGTCACAAAGGACACAGAGATTCCCTTGTGTCCACGAAGAAAAAACTTTGTGATCTGTGTGGTGAATTATACGGAGGTGCAAACATGTTAGACATCAATATCATCCGCGAACAACCGGAAGTGGTCCGCAAGGCAATGAGGGACCGGCAATTGGAGGATTCGCCGGTGGACGCGATCCTGCAACTGGATGAAAAACGGCGGGCGCGGCTGACCGAAGTCGAGAAGATGAAGGCGGAACGGAACGCGGTCTCGAAGGAGATCGGGCAAACGAAAGAGGCGGCCGTCCGGCAGTCGAAGATCGAAGCGATGCGAGCCGCGGGCGATAAGATCACTGCACTGGATAAGGAAGTAGCGGAGGTCGAAGCGCAATTGAATGCGCTGACCGCCACGATCCCGAATATCCCCGATGCGCGCACGCCCTACGGAAAAGACGACAGCGAGAACATCGTATTAAGAACGGAAGGCGAAGTGCGGGAATTCGATTTCCAGCCCAGGCCGCACTGGGAACTTGGCCCGGCGCTCGGCATCATTGACTTCGAGCGCGGCACCAAGATCACCGGCTCACGCTTCTACGTATTGAGCGGCGCGGGGGCACGCTTACAACGCGCCTTGATTGCCTACATGCTCGACCTGCACATCCGCCAGGGCTACACGGAAAAATACCTGCCCTTCATGGTCAAGACCGAGACGGTGTTCGGGGCGGGACAACTGCCCAAGTTCGCCGATAA
>PMLN01000079.1:0-157 GCA_003158885.1 Anaerolineae bacterium | reverse complement strand
GGACGTGCGCGGCATCAAGCGCGGACACCAGTTCGATAAAGTGGAGATGTACATCTATAGCAAGCCGGAAGAATCGGACCAGTGGCTGGAGAAGATGCGCGCGAACGTCGAGGAAACCTGCAAGAATCTGGGACTGCCTCACCGGGTCAAACAACTT
>PMLN01000050.1 GCA_003158885.1 Anaerolineae bacterium | reverse complement strand
TCAACCCAAACGGGCTGGATGTGAAAAAAGCATTGGCGCTGGTTGAAGCAGGGCAACCGGTTTCGAGTCTTTCCGTCATGCCGGTGAACAATTCCCTGTCTGTAATCAAGCAATCCAAAGCCGATGTGATGTTCGAGAACTCGCCGGTGAATCGAGAAACCGGCCAACCTGCCATTGACCACGTACGCGCGGCGTTGGAGATGGGCATGCACGCCATCACCGCCAATAAAGGTACGGTGGTGCATGGTTATCGCGAGTTGACCGCGCTGGCGAAATCAAAAAACAAAAAGTTTTATTTTGAGTCAACGGTGTTGGGCGGCACGCCCGTTTTCTCTGTGTTCCGCGAAGCAATGCCCGCCGCCGAATTGATATCTTTCAAAGGCATTATCAACTCAACCACCAATATTATCCTGACGCGCATGGAAAACGGGGAGACATTCGATGAGGCCGTGAGCTACTGCCAGAGCATTGGCGTGGCAGAGACCGATCCATCCAACGACGTGGACGGCTGGGACGCGGCGATCAAGGTCGCGGCGTTGATCACGGTATTGATGGATGCGCCGTTCACGCCGCAACAAGTGGATCGGACCGGCATCCGCGGCATCACTCCGGAAATGATTCGAAATGCAAAAGAAAAAGGCCAGCGCTGGAAACTGGTTGCGTCTGCGGAACGAAGCGGAGGGCAAATTAGCGCGCGCGTCGCGCCTGAACTGGTTCCGGCTTCCTCACGTTTATATGGAATGGAAAGCGCCAGCGCAGGCTTGGAATTCCGCACCGATGTGTTGGGCGACCTGGCGATCATCCAGACCGAACGCGCAGGGATGGGTGCCGGACCCGAAGAAACTGCTTATGGTCTCTTCGCGGATTTTATCAATGCGGTAAGGATAAACAGAAGGAGCCAATGGAATTACTGAGGTTGCCTCGTATGTGAAATTCTTTGTCTTAACTCCATAGCAGGCCCTATAAACCTGGCCGCATCTGGATCACTATCTGCATTTATATATGCCATAGCTATCATAAAGGCAATATGCAGGTCAACAGTTAAAGACATGGCTTCAGGATGGGCCCGTAAGTAAAAATAATCATTGTCATTGCCTGCAGCGTATATCAATTCAGTAGCCATCTGCTCATCCTTTTTTTCTTCCGCTTTCGAAATATTTGTGCTATCACGAAGTTGTTGTATTCGTTGTCCCATACACGAAATAAAACTTGATGCCCGACGTGTTTTCTGCATGTCAACTTTTCCCCCATTAGTTATTTTTGCTGTATATGGAAAAATAAGCATGAAAATCGTATTTATGTCGACACGTTTCACCATTTTTTTTTCAAACAATCGACAAGGTCTTCGTGAAAATCAGTTTCATATGCAAGCTCAATAACTTCCACCGCTTGGTTGAGGCTCATAATCGCTCTTACATCTTTAGATGATTTCAAGATACGCACAATCGTGTTCGTATAATCGATGTCCATATGTTTCCTGTCCTTTCTTCGCGCCAACTATGAGTTATACACAACGATGCTACATAATAACTTGGGCACAGATTATAGGTTTCTTTTCCATAAAAGGCAATAACTTTTCCAAAACTATTTTAGTAGTTACCCTCCGATTCTCAAATGGATCATGTATTGTATTTTCATCCAGTCTGAGATCAAGCCGATCATCCTGATGTTCAATTTTATGTCCCTATGTTTGAAATAGTAGTATAGCTTCAATATCTCAAACCTTTTATCCCAGGACAAAAGATCCCCGGTGCTTTTCGATCCCCACTTCAGAAATGATTTCTCGTCCAAGCCGGTATTTTTAATGACCATTTTATTAGCGATCTCCATTCCGCGCGGAGAACAGGCATCGAAAAACACTTCGCATCCCGGAAAGATATCCGCGATCCTTTTCAAAAACGTCTTCACTTCGTTTTCTTCGAAATAATAGAATACGCCTGCTGCGATAAACAAAACACCATCCACCACTTTAATTTCCTTCAGCCAGTTCTCTTCAAGGAAAGAAGCTGAGATGAACTTCCTTCTTTCGCCCTCCCTGATGAATTTCTTCCTCAATTCAATGACGTCCGGCAAATCCAGGTCGTACCAAAGGATGGAACCGTTGTCTATTCTATCGAAGGTTGTATCCATGCCGCAGCCAATATTCACAATAGTTGCTTTTGGATGTTTATCGAGAAAGTCTTTAATGACCTCATCAACATAAATACTGCGGATGATCCAGGCGACTTGACTTAATTCGCTGATATTCTCGGTGATACTGGCAAAGTCATAATCCACCTTTTCGATGATCTCAAGGGCGGTCTGATCCCGAAGCAGAGGTTTTTCCTTTTTCGACTCGAAGGCGCGTCCCCACAAGGGCAGAAACAACGTCTTTTGCACATCCCCGAGTTCAACAGAAATCTTATCCGGCATTTTTCCTCCGCGAGTTCCCATCCCAGCTATTGCTTTCACAGAATCATTCTGTATAATTGTCCATAAGATTATAAATCTCTTTGCAAAAAGGGCAATCGTATCAAACCCAATTATGTCCGATTCTGATGTCTTCGTCATCTCCGCTGTTAGCAACCCAGAGCCTGCTGAGGCCATGCGGCAGGCAATTCAAAATGCCGGGGTGGATTCAATCCGCGTTCAAGATGTGATCTTTGGCTTGGATGAATCGCGTTCCATAGATATGGAAAAAACCCTAAGCGCTTCAGGCTTGACCTGTTCAATGGCAACCGTTTCAGCGAGTCTGCGCGCGGCCTTCTTCGCAGCGCAATCCATCTTGAGCGGCGACGTGAACATTGTGATTATTGTTGGCATGGAAGACGATGTTTCAACCGCGATATTACTGGCTTCACCGGACGCGGTCGGCAGATGGAATCTCATGCCGCGCGCGCGTCTCGCGGCGCGTTCGCTCATCGGGATCGATTCAGCCTTGCGCACCGCAGAGCTTACTTCCAGTGATGTAACAATCTTCAGAGGTGGAAAGCAAGGCGCTCTGCTTATAAAAGAATTGTTGGAGGAACTGGAACAAAAATCCGCGCGTTGGGGAATGGTTACGGTGAATGAATTGGCTTTGTTGATCGAGCGAATCTAAATCGTATGGAGGCATGGCATTTTTTCTGAAGGCCGTGCTCCCTACAAGAACAAAATCATGAACCATATTGTTTATCTTGCACTTGGAACGAACCTCGGTGACCGCCCTGCCAATCTGCGCGCGGCGATCAAGGCATTGCCGCCGTCCATCTTTCACCGTCAATCATCCAGCATTTATGAAACGCCGCCGTGGGGAGTGGAAGATCAACCGTCTTTCCTCAACATGGCAGTTAAGTGCGAAACAACCCTCGAGCCGGAACCGCTGTTGAAGCGCATCAAAGAGCTTGAGGTCCAGCTTGGACGACAGCAATCCTACCACTGGGGGCCGCGCCTGATCGACCTGGATATTCTCTTCTACGATGATTTAATTTTGAATACCGGGCAATTGACCATTCCGCATCCGCGCTTGCATGAACGCGCTTTTGTACTCGTGCCTTTGGCGGAGATTGCGCCTGATTTCATTCATCCCGTTTTGAAGAAGTCCGTTAAAGAACTGGCGGCGAATGTGAACACGGAAGGCATTGAACTCTGGAAGTAACTTACTTCCCGACCGGCGACAATGAAAAGGCTCATGCCAACGATGCTCTCTTGGTCTTGAAAATCCCCTTCAAGAAAATGCAGTTGATCAACGGACGGACCTGCCCATCAATCCATCGCATGACAATCATCCATAGCAGGCGAATGTTCAGGTAAAATGAGCTTGTTTCTGGAGGCCTCATGACTGATAGTAGTAAACCCCTCAACTGGAAAGCCAAGCCCGGCGTTGGCATGAACGTGCTGCGCCGCGCGGACGGCGGGATGACGCTCACATTCACCAATTTGTCCGATGCGACCATCCGCGAATGGCATGATTTCGCGCTGGAACACCTGCTTGACTCTGATCGCCTGACGCGTAATCTATATGATTTGCGTGCCGTAAAAGATATTCCGGAAAAGGCCATTCGCACGGCAGTGGAAGTAAATAGCGATCCGTCGGCGCGCAACATTCGTCTGGCCGTGGTCGTAGCGGATAAAAAGGTCGCAGCTGCGATCCAGACCATTGCATCCCTCGCCCTGCCTGAAACCGCGGCGGCCATGAAGATCTTCACGGATATTGACGAAGCGGAAGCATGGCTTACCCGCCCCCTCGATCAAATTACGTGAAGTCATTGCAGATTGGGGATCATCTTTTCGATTGGGGAAGCCGCACCTATGTGATGGGCATCCTCAACGCCACGCCGGACAGTTTTTCGGGTGACGGCATCCTTGCCAAAGGCGATTCGGTTCAAGTCTCTCTTGAGCTTGCGAAGGGATTCGTCGAGGCAGGCACGACCATTCTCGATGTGGGCGGGGAGTCGACGCGGCCAGGGTCACAGCCGGTTGAAGCCGAGGAGGAGAGACAGCGCGTCATCCCCGTTATCAAAGCGCTTGCCCGGGAATTCCCCCATGTATTGATTTCCATTGATACCTATAAGGCAGCCATCGCCGAAGAAGCGCTGAACGAAGGCGCACAAATCGTAAACGATGTATGGGCATTGCGCGCCGATCCCAAATTGAAACACATTGTTGCAAAATCCAGGTGCCCGGTCATCCTGATGCATAACCGGAGCAACCCGGCCAGCGTGGAAGTACGCACACAGTTGGGCAACGCATATATCGGCGCAGAATATGAGGACCTGATCGAGGATGTGAAGCGTGAACTGATGGACAGTGTAAACCTGGCACGTGAAGCCGGGGTTTCGGAGGATCGCATCATCCTCGACCCGGGGATTGGATTCGGCAAGAAAGTGGCACATAACCTCGAATTGATCAACCGCCTCGACGAAATCCGCAGATTGGGATTTCCGGTTTTGCTTGGGCCATCGCGCAAGTCGTTCATCGGCTACACTCTCGACCTGCCTCCCGACCAGAGATTGGAAGGCACGGTTGCAGCAGTAGCCATTGGGATTGCACGCGGCGCAGACATCGTGCGCGTGCACGATGTGGAATATATGGCACGCGTGGTGCGAATGACCGACGCAATCGTTCGAAAGGGAGCCTAATGGCCGTAAATTACAGCCAGGTTATATTCGATGATTCCATTGCCGATGATTACGGCAGGGAATTGCTTCGCAACGGCATTATCGAGGCCAAGGCAGGCAATAAGGATGCGGCCCACCGTTATTTCGACCGCGCCACTTATATGAGCAGTGACCATGAGGTCATGGCTGAAGCCTGGTTTTGGATGAGTCAGATTACTGACAATCCAGTGGAGAAGCGCCAGGCGCTGGAAAATTGCCTATCCAACAATCTGGGGCATGCCCGCGCCCGCCGAGCGCTCGCCATCCTCGACGGCCAGATCAAACCTGATGAAATCATCAATCCCGATGCGCTGCCTGCCGCGCCTGCCCACTTATCGCAGGCCGACGCACAGAGGTTCATGTGTCCCAAATGCGGTGGGCGCATGAACTTCGCACCCGATGGCCAAGCCCTGGTTTGTGAATATTGCTCGCGCAATCAAGCGCTCCACACTCAAGCCGGCTCGGCAAAGCAGGAGGATTTCATCATCGCCATGGCCACCGCACGCGGCCACGATAAGCCGCTGGCGGAACAGGTCTTTCAATGCCAGGGATGCGGCGCACAATTCATCCTTCCCGCAGACCAACTTTCGGCGGTCTGCGTTTATTGCGGTTCGCCGCATGTGATCAACCTGGAAAAATCAAAAGAC
>PMLN01000045.1 GCA_003158885.1 Anaerolineae bacterium | reverse complement strand
AGCCTTGAGAACGAACAAGAACGCCGGATTATTTAATATTGCGAAGGACGGTTTGGAAAAATCCGTAGAAGAGCTTGAGTTGACCCACCCCACACTGGTCAACACGATCCGCGAAATTAGCGAGGTTCTGTCAAACCTTGGAATATAATTCGAGGAGCTTTACAGGTACAGCAAGGTAAAAATGTGTCGGTATTTCAACGAGTCGCCGCATGAGGCGGAAGATTGCGACAAAATCATCCGGGAAGTCCACGCGGCCGGTTATTTGCACCATTTCGAATGGGGCTGTCATGACGGCGTTCATTGCGGGTGAGCTTTCGTTGAAACAGACAATATCGAACACGCCAAACAAATGATCCCCGGGAAGTGCGCGACAAGGCGCGGATCGTAAAAGTGGAAAATTTCGAGAAGCGGGACAAGATCCCGCCGCATCAAAAGCCTTCCACTTAATTTCAAATCCAAAGGCGGCGCATTAAATCATGCCGCACCCACCCTGTTCGCGCGGATATTTCAACAAGAAGGAAGGATATGAACGATGGATGCAACACTCGACACCGGGTTCAAATATCCGTTTGGGGAGGAATCGTGCGAGCATGAAATGGCTGTACTTCAAGACCGCTATCCTGATTATTTCTTCGACCAAAGCCGGTTCAACGACGAGGCGCTCGATCCTGAGACCTATATCATCGTGGGGCGACGCGGTTCAGGAAAAACGTCGCTCACAAAGTATTTTAACTTCCAGCAAAGATTCAAGAACGCCATTTCCATTGACGTGGACGAACCGGAGATTTACAGCAGTATTTTGGAAAAGATCGGGAACAACGTTTATTTATCACCCGACCTGGCCGTCAACGATGTGCGGAAAATTTGGGAATTATTGATCTGGTCAATGATCTTCAATGAATATGCGGGTAAAGACATTACCATCAGCGCCGCGGCGGTCTCGCTTGGAAAAAAAGGCAAGGCGTTAATTTTTCTGCGAGAAGTACTGAACAGCATCCTTATGAAATATGTGGATGAGCATGGGCGCATTCTGTCAGAACTTTCAAACATGCTGGCGTCGCCCACCATCGCAAACGCCAAAGCAGCGGTGATCAAATATACGCGCGCGACGCCGATCATCATTGCCATAGACACGTTCGAGCGCTACGACCGAAGCAATGTGGCGATGATGTCCGTGACGGCCTCGCTGGTGCAGTGCGCCAATTATTTCAACATGAATTATGCCGACAAGGGAATTCACGTCAAGGCATTTGTATCGGCAGAAATCTTCCCGCACATCAAGGAAAGCGCCATCACCAACACCACAAAATTCATCCGCCACCCGCTTTACCTGCGCTGGCGGCCAAAGGATCTGGTACGCCTGATCTCATGGCGGTTCTACCGCTACATGGAGGGCAGAAAGCCAAAACTCCCCTTCAAAAAAATCGATTGGGAAGATTTTGACGACATGATGGCGAAAATGTGGTACCCGTTCTTCGGAAAAAAAGTGGTAAACCTGCGCGGCAAGGAAGAGGACAGCTTTCCATACATTCTTCGTCACACACAAATGAGGCCAAGACAGTTGGTGATCCTGTGCAACAATATCGCACGTACCGCGGAACGCGCCGAAAAATTCCCGCACTTCAACGAGATCGCCATCAACAGGGCCATCGCTGATTGTGAATATGATTTGGCGGATGAAGTCCTGAACTCGTATGACCTGATCTATCCCAAAGTATCAGAGATCATCACGGCCCTGACAAATTCGCCCATGATCTTCAAGGGGAATTATCTCGATCAGGTTGCGAAGCGAACCTCGGAAATCTGGTCGGAAGGTTATTCGCTTTCGAGTTTCCGGCGGCTGGTTGCAGAATTGGGTATCGTAGGCAAGGTTCGCCATAAAAGCGAGAGGGCCGGGATCATCGAGGCGGATTTTGAATACACGTTACAAGACAAACTCGTTCTCACCAATGAAGATGAATGTGTCATCCATCCAATGTTCTATTCAAAATTGCAGGTCGTTAAGAATGGATATGTCGTCTATCCATTTCCCGATCACGAAGATTTTCAAGGTTTGTTAAGATAATATACCTCTGGCATCAGCAGTATTTGGAATCTTATTCTGAAGAGAAAAGCTTAAACACAAAGTACACTCACGCTTTGCGTGCTTCGCGAAGTTCACAAAGGAAATAAGATCCATGATTTTAGGAGCATTGCTCTTCTTCTATAGTACCTTTGCAAGAGGTTAAATGAAGAACAACTCCCGAAGCGATGACGACTTCGGGAGTTTTAGTTTAATCAACTGGGTTACAAAGCGCGGGCTAGCCTGCTTTGGCGACCACGTCTTCCAACATCTTGGTCGTCAATGACTTCGGGCGTTCGATCGGCCAACCGAGGGCGCGCGCCCAGACGAAGTTGGCAGTCACGCCGAGGGCGCGGCCAATGCCGAAGAGCACCGTATAAAAATCGAATTCGCGCACGCCATAGTAATACTGTAACGTGCCGCTGATGGCATCCACGTTCGGGGCGGGGTTCTTGGCTTTGCCCTGTTCCTTCAGTACCTGTGGAACCACATCAAAGACCAAATCGGCGAGGCGCACCAGATCATCTTCGGGGAAACGCTTCTTGGCGAATTCCATCTGCGCCATATAGCGAGGATCAGGCACGCGCAAGACTGCATGACCATAACCGGGAATCACATGGCCGCCATTGAGTGTGTCCCAGGCGAATTTATAGAGTTCATCACGAGTCGGCACGCGGCCAAACTTATCCTTGACCTCGATCAGCCAGCCCAAGCATTCCTGATTGGCAAGTCCATGCAGGGGACCCGCCAAACCGTTCAACGCGGCGGAGAAGGAAAGGTATGGGTCGGACAGCGCGGAACCCACCAGGTGCATGGTATGCGCCGAGACATTACCGGACTCGTGATCACTGTGCAGGATGAAATACAGGCGGGCAAGATCGGCGTAACCCTTGCGATCCGCAACGCCCATCATCTTGGAGAAGTTCAAGCCGTAATCCCACTTGGGGTTATATTTTGGCTTCCTGGTCTCGCCGAAGTATTTCATGCGATAGATATATGCAGCAATGACCGGCAGCTTGGCCGTCAATTCGAGGCTATCTTCCAGAGCGGCATCCCAATATTCATCCTTCTTCATGCTGTGATATTTCTGTGCGAAGACGGATTGATTTTGCAGAGCCAGCACCGCCTGGGAGAACAACGTCATCGGGTGCGTCTCCTTGGGCATGGACCTGATCATCTTGTAGACATAATCGGGAACCACCGCGCGCTTGGCCCATTCGGCTTCGACTTCCCAAGCCTCTTCCTTGGTCGGCACATCGCCGACCATCAGCAGATAATACAACCCGCCGACGAGCGGCATCTTCCCGCCGCGCGCCTTGGGCAGCTCTTTCAAGACCTCGGGAATGGACATGCCGCGGAAACGGATGCCCTCGGCCGGATCAACAAACGAGACATCGGTCAAGAGCGATTTGATATCGCGCATCCCGCCGATGATCTGTCCAACCGTGACCTGATCCACAACGACATCCGCGTGTTCTTTTACAAGCAACTTCATGCGTTCGCGCCACGACGGGAGTTGAGCAGAAATTTTTTCATGCAGAATCATATTGCCTCCAAAGAATTACCCTCACCCCTTGTCTCTCTCCCAAGAGCGGGAGAGGAGATTGGGTGAGGGCAGGATTTAGATTTTCACCAGTTTCTTCAACGCTTCGTGCATTTCCTTGACGGATGCGGCGGATTTGTCCAACAGCGCCTTCTCATCGGCATCGAGCTTATATTCAACGATCTTCTCCATGCCCTTGCGTCCAAGCTGCACCTGAGTGCCGAAGAACATATCCTTCAAACCATATTCGCCGTCCATATACGCCGCACAAGGAACGATCAGATGCTTGTCCTTGAGAATTGCCTCCGCCATTTGTGCACAGGCCGCGGCAGGCGCATAGTAGGCCGAACCGGTCTTCAAAAGGTTTACGATCTCACCACCGCCTTTGCGGGTGCGGTTGACAATGGCTTCGAGTTTATCAGCAGGCAGATAATCCTTCAAGGAAATGCCGGCGATATTCGATAGACGCGTCAACGGAACCATCTCATCGCCATGACCGCCCAATACGTAGCATTGAATATTCTCAACGCTGACGCCGGTTTCCATGGCTACAAAAGCGCGCATACGGGCCGAATCCAGAATGCCGGCCTGTCCGATAACACGTTCACGCGGAAGTTTATTCAGCTTCATGGTGAGATACGCCATCGTATCGAGCGGGTTAGTCAACACAATATAGATCGCATCCGGTGCATACTTCAATGTTTCCGTGGCTGCCTTGCCGACGATCTCGGCATTGGCAGTCAGCAGGTCATCACGGCTCATGCCCGGCTTGCGCGGCAGGCCAGCGGTGATGATCACGATGTCGGAATTTTTGGTCGCGGCATAATCGTTCGAGCCGACGATCTCCACATCCTTATTGACAATCGGCAGGGCCTCCGCCAGGTCAAGCCCCTTGCCCTGCGGCATTCCTTCGACCACATCCACCAACACGAGGTCTGCCAGTTCGCGTTCAGCCAGCCAATGAGCGGTTGTCGAACCGGTCATGCCTGCGCCGATGATAGAGATTTTGTTCATCCATTCCTCCGAAATCAAATATACCCTATTCTATCCGAAAGTTTTTGCGCCGAAACAGAACATTTGTCACTTTTTCGGCGGATAAAACGCTTTGACAAAGAAAAGGGCTTTCGTTCGTTATTACGAAACCGAAAGCCCTTCTTTAGCGTTATTCTCGATCCTTCAACCGAGCACGGAGTCCGAAGTCTATGACTTCGGACTGCGCTCCAAAGCATCAATCCGCCTGTGCTTCGAGGAAATGCGTAGCCTCGATAGCCGCCGCCGCCCCCATACCTGCGGAGGTCACAACCTGGCGGAAATGCGAGTCGGCGGCCTCCCCCGCTGCAAAGACCCCGGCTTTGCTGGCCTGCATCCTATCGTTGATCTTTATATAACCGAGATTGTCCATTTCCAACTGGCCCTTGAACATCTGCGTATTTGGCGTATGGCCGATGAAGATGAACACGCCGTCGGTCTCAAATACGGTTTCATCCCCGGTCTTGAGGTTCTTCAAGCGCAGGGCCTCAACCTTTTCCTTACCAACCACCTCGGTCACAACTGTGTCAAAAATAAAGCTCATCTTGGGATGTTCCGTGGCACGCACCTGCAAAATTGGACTGGCGCGGAACTCTGCGCGGCGATGAATCACGGTCACGGAGGAGGCATAGCGGGTGATGAAGAGTCCCTCTTCGAGGGCGCTATCCCCTCCGCCAACGATCACCACTTTCTTATCCTTGAAGAACCAGCCATCACAAGTGGCACAGTAGGAAACGCCGCGTCCGGTCAATTCCTCTTCGCCCGGCACTTTGAGTTTATTTGGATCCGCACCTGTTGAGATGATGAGAGAATCGGCCAGATATTCGCCGCCATCGGCCTTGACTTTGAACGGCCGCTGGGACAAATCCACCTCGCTGGCTGTGTCGAATTCCACCTTCGCACCGAAATGTTCAGCCTGCTTCTGAAACAATTCGCCCAACTGCGCCCCACCCACACCTTCCGGAAAGCCCGGGTAGTTTTCGATGGTATAGGTCAGCGCGGCCTGCCCGCCGAGTTGAATACCGGTCAGCACAACCGGCGCGAGTTCCGCACGCGCCGCATAGAGCGCGGCAGAGAGTCCCGCCGGGCCTGATCCCAATACCAACACTTTGACATGATTTGCATTACCGTTTGAATTCATGAGAGCTTCAATACCTTTTTATCATATTTTGCATCATAATGACGGGGTGTGCAAAACCCTTATTACATTACCATTTTATCAGATGCGCAGAGATGTGATAAGTTGCAGAAAAAAAGGTGATTATTGGCAGTTGTTTACCAGTAGAGGCGTGCTATTCTGTCATTATAAAAATCGTTGTGTGCCATATTTACCGGCCGGTCAGAGTAATGACTTCAATAGTAATAACTGATACACAACTCAATTTTTTCGCGACCTAAAACAAAGGAGAATAACAAATGTCAACTTTCAAACAGGCAGTGGCAGAATTCATCGGCACGTTCTGGCTGGTATTTGCCGGATGCGGAAGCGCAGTTCTGGCAGCAGCTTTCCCACAGGTTGGAATCGGGTTTCTGGGAGTTGCGCTGGCCTTCGGTTTGACCGTGGTAACCATGGCATATGCCATCGGACATATTTCGGGCTGCCATCTCAACCCGGCGGTTACGCTCGGTTTATGGGCGGATAAGCGCTTCCCGGCCTCCAAGATCATCCCGTATATTGCGGCCCAGGTGCTGGGCGGGATCGTGGGCGCGGGCATCCTCTACATCATCGCCAGCGGAAATCCGAATTACAGCATCGCCGCGAACGGATTGGCGGCCAACGGATATGGCGCACACTCCCCCGGCGGGTATTCCCTGCTGGCGGGACTGGTGGCCGAGGTTGTGTTAACCTTCATCTTCCTCATGGTCATTCTCGGCGCTACCGATAAGCGCGCCCCGGCTGGGTTTGCCGGACTGGCCATCGGTTTGGCGCTAACACTTATCCACCTGGTAGGCATCCCGGTGACCAATCTGTCCGTGAACCCGGCCCGCAGTACGGGGCCAGCGCTCTTCGTGGGCGGATGGGCGCTTGGGCAACTCTGGCTGTTCTGGGTGGCGCCAATCATTGGTGCATTGTTGGCCGGTTTTGTTTATCGCTGGTTCGAAAAAGAATAATAAATTCGCACCTATCAAACAAATTGCCCGCAGGAAATGAGAGCGATCCTGCGGGTTGTTTTGGTTTTCCCAAAAAACACATGGATTGGCATGCATAAAATCAAAGATACAAAATGACGGGATATATAATTCGGCCACACGAATAACGATGCCACATAGAAGAACGTTTTTCCTGACTTCGCTGGCAATGATCGCATTTGCGGGCAATTCCCTCCTTTGCCGACTGGCACTTAAATCCACCGGAATCGATCCAGCCAGCTTCACCTCGATTCGAATCATCTCCGGCGCGTTGGCGCTTTGGCTCATCACCCAAATACGCGGGCACGCGGCTTGGAGCGCAGGGAGTTGGCTGTCTGCATCCGCCTTGTTCGTTTATGCCGCAGGCTTCTCGTATGCCTACGTAAGCCTTCCAACCGCCACCGGCTCGTTACTCCTTTTCGGCGCAGTGCAGGCAACAATGATCGGATATGGGTTATGGTCTGGCGAACGTTTGGGAGTACTTCAATACCTGGGACTCATTTGCGCATTCGGCGGGCTGGTGGGTCTTCTGCTCCCCGGTCTGACGGCACCGCCTTTGCCCGGTTCCGTATTGATGATAGGAGCCGGTATCGCCTGGGGAGTCTATTCCCTGCGCTCAAAAGGCATCAGCGATCCAAGCGCGGCGACAGGAGGAAATTTCCTGCGCGCCGTGCCAATGGCTGTGGCATTGAGCCTGATTGCGCTTCCCTGGCATTCATTGAACGGCTCTGGCGTAGCATATGCAATCGCTTCCGGCGCGCTGGCATCGGGAGCCGGTTATGCGATTTGGTATACAGCCCTGCGCGGGCTGAAAACAACCAGTGCGGCAACCATCCAACTCAGCGTGCCGGTCATTACGGCGGTGGGCGGTATACTTTTCCTCGGCGAATTCATTACGCTGCGATTATTAATCGCCTCGGCTGCAATCCTCTTTGGCATTGCGTTAGTCAACGTGAACAGACAAACCAACCCATAATCCTGCGCTGCGCACTAAAAGAAGTTTTTCACGTTGCCTAGCCCTGGCTTGTAGTTGACGCTGCCGCCGCCGAACTATACCCTTACGCACGCAAATTATTTTTGTAGGAGTGCTATAATATTTTTACGTAGGATTCTTTTTTAGTTTTCTGGTTGTAAGAGACCGCAATTTCCATATGGCCTACAGTTACAACCCAAAGACAATCAATTGAGCCTGAAAATGCTCATTACAGCGGAAAGGATAGATAATGAATAGCCACAAAAGATTACAAACTGTGCTTTTCGGTGTGTTGATCGTTATCTTCTCGACAATTGGATGTGGAGCTATCGCAACTGCAACCCCATACCCAAGCGATACACCTTCTCCAGCCTATACGCCATATCCAACCTACACGCCATATCCAACGTCCGTTCCTGATGACTGGAGCGTGAAAGTAATATCAGCGATTAAGTCCCAGACGTTTGGTCAATTGTACTTTTCAGACAGCCAACAAACCGAATTCATAATTGTCACGATTGAGTATACATATATGGGTCAAGCTCCTATCGAATTTTCCCCAATGAGTGTGGTCTTACTCCTCCCTGATGGTTCATCCGCTCCGGGAGGGGCCGGACTGTCCATGTTGTATCAATCTGAGAATACTGGTACCGTAACAAATTTTGCTACTGAGGTGCCGATCATCAAATATATCCTGCCAGGGCAAACCAAAATAGAGAAATTTGGCTGGACCCTCCCCTCTGCTAATAAAGACACAAAATTTCGTATCTTATTCCCAGCGACTAAACCGATTGACATAACAATTAGTACCACTAGTTAATAAATGGAGTAAACATCATCCAATCTTGAAGTAAGGAAAAAATGAAAAAAACTCATCGTTTCTCGGTTTTTCTACTGGCGTTTGCAGTGTGGGTCGGTGTATCACTTGCCTGCGTAGGCATATCATCTACGAGCTTAACGCCAATTAGCAAACCAGCTAAGACCAGCACTGCAACTGCCCTTTCTCTAACGCCTACAATTCCATCGTCAAAGTTAGGTGATGTTGTGGAGCAATTTGGTTATTCCTTATCTGCGACCCAAATTGAATACCCCACCAGTCAAGACACCTTCAACGCGCCCAAGCCAGGCTACAAACTGGTGGCCGTTGACATCACATTAGGCAATGTTTCGGGAGCGGAACCGCTTTCTGTCTTTAGTAATTATGTTTATCTTGTGGACACCAATGGATTTGTCTACCAGTCCACTTATGGCGGAGAAAGCGGCATTGGCATGGTGGTTTTGAATACCGGTGAAAAAACGAAAGGTTGGGTCTATTTTACAATCCCCGATAGCGCCACACCTGCATATATCAAGTATCAAATAAATGATAATGGTACTGGCGACCAAAAATTCTTGATAATGGGTCTGGCAAAGTAATATTCATATCGTGCCTTTTAATAAGTAGTGAAGAAAAGTGTCTATGGACACGCAAAAGAGTTGGGCCGTCCCTGAAAATAAAGAGAGTCTGGGTTGCATGTAGTATGTGTGTAGAGTCAGCCGATGAGTGATCATTCCTAGAGGATTACGAAATGAGCCGAAAACAATTCCTTTTCATTGGCCTTGTGATGATCACCGCCATTCTTGCCTGCCAAACCATTACCTATCCTGTCCCAGGCACAGTGGCAGAGCCAACGCAGCCAGGGAAGCTCCTTCCGACGGATGAGCTTCCCACCCTCACAGATGTTTCAGAAGTCAGCCTCCCCGCGGGCTTCCTGACAGACCCCAATACAGCCTGCGCCATTGACATGGATTACGCCCTCACCTGCCTGGACAAGGATGGATGGCATATCTATGACGAAACTGCATTTAAACAACCTCCCTGGAAACCAGTAACGATGTATACCCCCGTATTGATGATCCAATGCCCCGGGGGGCGCACCTACCTGACAGACGGGAGCGCGGTCTACCTGCTAACGGGCGCAACCCCTGTCAAACTTGGGGATAAAAATATCGGCGGGGATATGCTTGCCTGCGCCCCCGGCGACGGGTTGTGGGCCGCCTCTATGGATGACATCAGCTTCTTTAACGGCTCCACTTGGATCAATTACCAGGCCACCGAAAAGCAATGGAACAGCGATCCCACCGAACTGGTCGACTCCATAACCTCCGCGCCCAATGGCAACCTGTATGTCGCCGCCGGGCGAAATGTCGCCACCTTCGATGGCACCGCTTGGAAGATCATTAGCCCCGGCAGCGATTCTTATGGAAACCTGGCTGTTGATGCCAGCGGCAATGTGTGGGTGAGCGCTAATCATAACCTGCTGATGATGTACAACGGGGTCAAGTGGACCACCTATCCTCCACCGGAGAACACCTTCCGCGATATATGGTTCATCAGGTTTGACCGGGAGGGCCGGGTTTGGGTGGCCGGCCGCCATGCCATCTCCATATTCGACCCGCAGACGAACACTCTGGAACAGCGCTCGGATGAGCAGGCCTTCATCAACAGGATGATTTTTGATTTGCAATTTGACGGTCAGGACCGCTTATGGGTCTCCACCGACTATGGGCTGGATGTCTATGACGGTTCGTCATGGATCACCTATCATATGTATACGGCCGACCTGTACTCCAACACTGCTGACAGGATCGTTGTTTTTGGGGACGGTCCCAAACCGCCTGCCCTGGAGCAAAAGGCCCCCGGCTCGGTAAGCGGGAGGCTGGTCAACCCGACCCCGGCAGCCGGGTCACCGGTGGAACTCTGCCTGAGGCCTGAAACACGCTCTACTCCGTGCGACACCCAGGCATACCATGCCTCGACCACCGTCAGTGCGGATGGCAATTTTCTGTTCCCCCATATCCCTGTTGGAAAATACCACCTGATTGCCGCTATATCCGATAGTTGGGGCAATCTAGTCAACTCAACTTCATTCGACTCCGAACAAAGCGTGGAAATTATCGTTGAGCCTGGAACCGAGACACGTCTGGGCGATATCCAGTCCTCAACTGATTTCAATTATTCGATTCATTAAAGAATGGTCAGGCATGACATTCGCCATTAACAAAGCAGGTAAGCATTTCCAGAATATTAAGCCGGAAAGTGGACGGCCTTTGAAAGACACCAACATATCAGAATAGTGTAAAGCAATCCATGAGAAAGTTAGGAGTAATGAGAAACAGCCGAGGAGCCTAGCCTAATAAATGCAGGGTAGGTTCACAAGCAGAGCGGACCAAAGACTAATAGGAGACCAATATGAACCGACAGAAATTACTACAATGGTTGATTAGCACCGGATTGATTCTTCCACTTATCGTTGGGTGCAATGCTCTTGCCGCCGCGCCAACTCTCGTACCAACGTCTGCACCAACTCTCGCCTTGCCCTTCAGCGCTTTGGAGCCGTATTGGTCAGAATGGGTTAAGAAGAGCGCGTCAGGCCCCTATGAGGTCTACTGCAAGAGCTCGGGGAATAGCGTTGAGTATGGCGTGGATGTCGAGGCAGGCCAGGCAATGAGCTTTGACTCGCAGGGGAACCCCGTGCCACCGACAAATGACGGCGATCTCATCACTTTTCGTACTGACAACTGCAGCTATGAGTGGGTCAATGGAATAAAGGTGCAGGCAAGCACCCGCCTGACTCTGAGGGTCAGCAAGGACACGGGCCTCGTTTACCAGGAAGGCTCAGGAAAAATCGTGCTTCCGAACGGAGATATTCTCGTTTTCGGATTAGGGACACCTGTGCCCTGATCCGGTGGCTCTCAGTGCGGAATAAGTAGCCGTTTCCGCTAAACCAGGCTGCCCACCGATTCCAGTGAACAGCGGCTCTGCCGCTGAGCCATTCCGTTGGGCGGTTGTAGTTCAATCATCATAAAGTCATGCGACTCACTTTGAGCAGCCGTGGGGTGCGCCCCTCAATAGCGCAGGAGAAGAAATGAACACCAAGCANNATGATATTTGTCCTACTCTTGAGTTTGGTTATATTAAGTTGTGGGTCGGGACAATTATTTGGTCCGACAGCAACGCCAACCTCGACTTCAACGCCTGTAGCCACTTCAACTCCCGCGGCTACTTCAACTCCCACTGAACCACCCGAAGAAATTATCACGAATGCCGTGGAGACGGCCTGTCAAATGAAGCCGGCAGCCTCGCCAACTGTAGGCGTTTCTACTGGAGCGTCAGCAATAGCCGCCCGGCTATGCCCGGATGTTAATTCTAGCATAACACTGCCTGATGAGTGGACAGCGAAAGTACCCGGAGACTTGCTCTATGTTGTTGATGTTCAATACGAAGGTACCGGGGCCGGTGATGGATGTGGCTTTGATCTGACGGACTTTAATGGTTATACTTTTCCCGTGAGCACAGAAGTGGTGATTGAAAAGGTCAACCTCATCAATACTCAAACGGGGCAAGTAGTAAACTCTGTAAGTGTTCGTGGCCCCGAGCCAAATTGCCAAAAGGTAGATGCAGCTACTTTGATAGGAGATCCTCCTTCCGCCCAATATATTCAGCAGGCAATTGTTGGTTTGTTGTCAAATCAAGTAAATTCCCATACATTGGGCGTGCTGACGGGTCATACTGACGCAGTAACTAGTGTCGCCTTCTCGCCGGACGGGAAACTGCTGGCTTCAGGGTCAAGGGACGACACGG